>NZ_CACSJV010000023.1:0-57257 GCF_902706105.1 Curtobacterium sp. 18060
GCGGCGGGCCGCACGCTTCGTGAGCAGAAATGGTCGAGTGGCCGGTCGGTACTCGACCATTTCTGCTCACCAAGTGCGCGGGTGTGGGCGCGCGACGAGCGCGCGACGACCGGGAGGCGCGGGTCGCCTCAGCGCGCCTCGCCGCGTCGGGCGATGGTGCGGACCATGACCTCGAGTGCGTAGTGCGCGTCGCGCGAGCCGCCCTTCACCGCGGTGTCCGCCTCAGCGATGCTCGTGATCGCGTTCGCGAGACCCGTCTCACTCCACGAGGCGACGTCACGCTGCGCGCGCTGCACCTGCCACGGGGCCATGCCGAGCGCCGACGCTGCCTGACCGCTCGGCCCGCGGAAGGCACTGACCTTCGCCATCGTGCGGATCTTGCTCGCGAACGCCGCGACGATCGGCACGGGGGCTTCGCCCGTCGCCAGCGCGTGCCGCAGCTCGACGATCGCCGGAGCGGACCGTCCGGCCAGGGCGATGTCGGCCACCTTGAACGCGTTCGTCTCGACGCGGCCGCCGTAGTACTTGTCGACGACCTTGTCGGTGATCTCCTGCGCTTCGTCCGCCAGGAGCTGGCGACACGCGGCGGCGAGCTCGGCCAGGTCGTCCGCGAAGGCGACCACGAGGGTGCGGACCGCCGACGGCGCGATCTTGCGTCGAGCGGCGCGGAACTCGGCGTTCACGAAGTCGATGCGGTCGGTCTCGCGCTTGAGCTCGTCGCACAGGACCTCGACCCCACCGCCGACCCCGCTGCGGATCGTGTCGAGCAGCTTCTTGCCACGCACCCCGCCGCCGTGACGGAGCACCAGGGTGACGTCGTCGGCCGGGGCCTGCAGGTACGAGATGGTCTCGGTGATGAAGGCGTCGGTGCACTTCTCGACGTTGGTGACCCGCACGAGCCGCGGCTCGCCGAACAACGACGGGCTGGCGAGGGTCGCGAGCAGCCCGGGAGCGTACTGGTCGGCCTCGAGGTCGTGCACCTCGAGCGCCGGGTCCTCGCCCACGAGCAGGTCCTTGAGCACACTGCTGGCCCGGTCGGCCAGGAACGCCTCGGGCCCGGTGACGAGCACGACCGGGGCCGGCCGGATCCCCGACCAGGGGACCTGGTCGATCTTCGCTGCGGCGCGCGCGGGCTTCTTGGCGGGCATGCGGTCCTTCCGGTGGTGCCGACCCGGACGGTGCCGGTGCGACGAGTGCTCCGACGATCCTACGGGCGGCCACCGACGGCGTGTGCTCCGTCCACACCCGCAGGTCGTCGGTGGCCGCCCGACCCACCACGACGGTGCCGAGTTCGTCGGTCCGGTACGCGGCGGTCCCGGACGATGCGAGCATCGACAGCGCCGACCGTGTCGGGTGGCCGTACGTGTTGTCCGCGCCGACGCCGACGAGTCCGACGCGGGCCGCGAGCTGCCGGTACAGCAGCGGGTCCTGGTCGGCCGAACCGTGGTGCGAGACCTTCACGACGTCGACAGGGCCTGCTGGCAGCGCACTGCCGGAGCGGACCCGACGCTGCGCGGTCTCCCCCAGGTCGCCGAGGAACACCCCGGACACGCACGTGGGGCAGTCGCCGCCCGGCAGCGGCTCGGTCACGAGCACGATGCTCGCGTCGTTGCCGGCGTCCGGGCTGCCCGCCCGCGGCCACACCACGCGCCAACCGAGCGACCCGAGCACGCCGGACACCCGGTCGTCGGCCTGCCGGACGTCGACGCCACCGCGCTGCAGGTCCTGCACGACGCGGCTGTCCGACGCACGGCCGACCGGTCCGACGAGCGCCGTGTCGACGATGCCCGCGACCTCGTCGACCGCCCCGACGTGGTCGCGGTCGAAGTGCGTGAGGACGAGCAGGTCGATCCGGCGGACCCGCAGCAGGTCGAGGCAGGCCCGGAGGCGGTCCGGGTCGTCCCCGGTGTCGATCAGTGCCGTGCTGTCGCCGCCACGGACCAGCACGGCGTCACCCTGTCCGACGTCGCACGCCGCGACCGCCCAGTCGCGCGGGACGGTACCGCGCACGACCAGCACGGGAACCGCGACGGCGGCGACACCGACCACCACGACGACTCCCGCGACGAGCAGCAGGCGGCTCCGCACCATCGGAGTGCTCAGCACGGCGACCGCGAGGCACGCGCTGACGACCACGGCGCCGACCACCCCGACGGTCCCACCCGGCCACGGCGCCGACGCGTACGGCAGCAGCGCTGCGCCGTGGGCGATGCCGCCGACCGCCGACGCGGGGGCCCAGGCGACGGCTGCCAGCACCGACCCACCCCACGGCCAGACCGGCGCGAGCAGACACGCACCGAGGCCGACGACGGTGACGATCGGTGCCAGGGGCTCGGCCAGCAGGTTCGCCGGCACCGCGTAGGTCGGCAGCGCCGCGGACAGCGGGATCGTCACGGGCCAGCAGGCGACCTGCGCCGCCACCGGCACGGCGAGGGCAGCGGCCGCCGGGGTCCACAGCTGTCGGGCGAGGAGCGTGGTGAGCGGAGGTCCGAGCACCACGATGCCGGTCGTGGCGAGTACCGACAGCGCGAACCCGAACGACCGCGCGAACCAGGGGTCGACCACCAGCATGCCGATCGCGGCCAGGGCGATGAGGGGCACGCCGCGCACGGGGCGGCCGGACAGGTGCACGACCAGCACGACGACCGCCATCACCGTGGCCCGGACGATCGACGGGTCTGGCCGCACGAGCACCACGAACGCGAGCAGCACGGCGACGGCCGACGCCGCCCGGAGCCCCCGAGGCATCCCGCAGAGTCGCCCGACCACCACGACGAGGCCGACGATCACCGCGCAGTTCGCCCCGGACACCGCGGTCAGGTGGGTCAGTGCCGAGGTCTCCATCGCTGCCTCGGTCGCGGCGTCGAGGCCGGACCGGTCGCCGATCGCCAGGCCACGCAGGAGCGCAGCCCCGGGCTCGGGCAGGTCGGCGGTCGCACGGACGAAGGCCCGGCGGGCGGTGTCGGTGGCTCCGAGCAGTCCCCCGGGTGGCTCGGTGGCGGGCACACCCCGGAGGAACAGCACGAACGCGGTCGCGGAACCGGGGACGTCGGCCTCGATCGTCCCGGTGCCGGTCACCCGCGTTCCCGCGGCCAGCACGCGGTCGTGATCGTCACCCGATGGCACGAGCGCACCGTCGCCCGGTGGCACGAGCCGGACCGGTACCCGGAGCGCACGCTCCGTGTCGGCACGCTCGAGCGTCGCGAGCACGGAGCGGTCGCCCGGGCCCAGGTCGCGCGACAGGACTGCGTCGAACGACACGGTGCCCGACGCGGAGGCGAGTGCCCGGAGCACCTCCGGCGTTCGTCGGGTCTCACCCACGGTGACCGACACCGCGAGCAACGCGGTCAGCGCCGCCGCGACGAGCACCAGGCCGGCACCGGCGGTCACGGTGCGGCAGCGACGGCCCGAGCAACGACGACCCGCGCCGATCGCACTCCCACCGGCGAGCACGGCCAGCACGGCCAGCACTGCCAGCACGGCGGCCACGATCCCGACCACGGGCGCTGCCGCCGGTCCCCCGACGAGCACGGTCGTCACGATCCAGGCGATCGCCACCGGCACCGCAACCCGCAGGTCCGTCGCACTGGGTCGCAGCTGCACGGGCACGGCTCAGACCCGCACGCGGTCACGCAGCTCCGCGAACCGGACGTCGCCGATGCCGCTGACGTCGAGCAGGTCCTCGACCGCGGTGAACCGGCCGTGTTCGTCGCGCCAGGCGAGGATCCGGCCGGCCAACCCCGGGCCGATGCCGGGCAGGGTCTCGAGCGCAGCCTGGTCGGCGCTGTTCAGGTCGACGACGGAGTCGGCGCCGGTTCCCGCGGCACCCGCGGCACCCGTACCGTCGTCAGCGCCGCTGCCCGCCGCGGCCGCACCGCCGTCGACCGGATCGAGCGCCGCCGGGACCTCGTCCTCGCCCACGCGCGGCACGTACAGCCGCTCGCCGTCGGTCAGGACCCGCGCCAGGTTCAGTCGGTCCAGGTCCGCATCCGCCGTCGCGCCGCCGGCCCGCTCGATCGCGTCGGTCACCCGGCTCGACGGCGGCAGGCGCACCACGCCGTCGCGCTCGACCGCCCCGAGCACGTGCACCACCACACGCGCCGCACCAGACCCAGCGGTCGGCACCCCGGCGGTGGGCGCACCGGCGGTCGGCACGCCGGCAGCCGGAGGGCCGACAGTCGGCGCGCCGGCGGTGGGCGCACCACTGACGACGACCCCGCCCGCCCCTGCACCACCACGGCCCGTCAGCGACCCGACCAGGACCACCACCAGCGCCACAGCCACAACGACCCCGGCCAGCACCACCGCGGCCCGCGGCGACAGCACCAGTCGCGACCAGAGCACGCGTCCCGATGCGGGCGCGCCGTCCACTGACCGAGGGTCCGGTGACGAGGGCGACGACATGCCCCGAACGCTACGGAGCCCGGCCGATCGGCCGGGCTCCGGAGTGCTGGTCTGTGGACAGGTGCGTCGGACGCCCACCCTGTGGACGGCCAGACGCTCACCCTGTGGACGGCCAGACGCCCACCCCGTGGACGGCCGCGCCGCCCGAGGGCTACCCCTTGATGGCGATGTTCACGAGCTTCGGCGCCCGCACGATGACTTTCACGATCTCGCGGTCACCGATGTACCGCTGCACGTTCGCCGAGTTCCGCGCGAGTGCCTCGAGCTCGGACGGCTCGATCGACTTCGACACCTCGAACGAGTCGCGGACCTTGCCGTTGACCTGGACGACCGCGGTGAGGGTCTCCTGCACCAGCAGCGTCGGGTCGGCCTTCCGCCAACCGTGCAGCGCGACGGTGGCCTCGTACCCGAGCTGCTCCCACATCTCCTCGCCGGTGTACGGCGCGAACACGGCGAGGCCGAGCGTGACGGTCTCGACGGCTTCGCGCACGGCGGGGTCGGCGGCACCGGGGCCGCTGTCGATCGCCTTGCGCGTCACGTTGACCAGGTCCATGAGCCGTGCGATCACGACGTTGAACTTGAACGACTCCATCAGGCCCGGCGCATCGGCCAGGAACCGGTGCGTCACCTGGCGCAGGGCGCGGTCGCCCTCGGCCCAGACGACGTCGGGGGTCGACGTGACGTCGGTCGCCAGGCGGTAGGCGCGGGCCAGGAAGCGTGCCGAGGCGGACGGCGAGACGTCCTCCCAGTTGATGTCGTCCTCGGGCGGGCCGGCGAAGCCCATCACCAGGCGGATCGCGTCGACGCCGTTCGCGTCGAGCTCGTCGCCGAGCGAGACGCCGCCCTTGGACTTCGACATCTTCGAGCCGCCGGACAGCACCATGCCCTGGTTGAGCAGTGCCGAGAACGGCTCGGTGAAGTCGAGGTAACCGAGGTCGAAGAGCACCTTGGTGACGAAGCGCGCGTACAGCAGGTGCAGGATCGCGTGCTCGATGCCGCCGATGTACTGGTCGACCGGCGCCCACTTGCGAGCGACGGCGGGGTCGAACGCCTGGGTGTCGTCGTTCGCCGCCAGGAAGCGCAGGAAGTACCACGACGAGTCGACGAAGGTGTCCATCGTGTCGGTGTCACGAAGCGCGGGTGTCCCGTCGACGGGGTTCGGGACGTTGACCCAGTCGGTCGCTCCGCCGAGGGGCGAGGTGCCCTTGGGCTTGAGGTCGAGCCCCTCGGTGTCGGGCAGGCGCACCGGCAGCTGGTCGAGCGGCACGGGGTGCTCGCTGCCGTCGGCGCCGTGGATGATCGGGATCGGCGTGCCCCAGAAGCGCTGGCGCGAGATGAGCCAGTCGCGCAGGCGGTAGGTCTTGGCGGCGCGACCGGTCCCGCGCTCCTCGAGCAGGGAGATCGCGGCGGTGATCGCGTGCTGCTTCGACATGCCGTCGAGGGGGCCGGAGTTCATCATCCGGCCCTGACCCGTCAGCGCCTCGCCCGTGGTGGCGGGGTTGAGGTCGGGCAGCTCGGTGTCCTCGGTGATCACCGGGATCGCTCCGGTGACCGCGGCGTTGGTGTCGACGACGACCTTCACCGGCAGGTCGAACGCCCGGGCGAAGTCGAGGTCGCGCTGGTCGTGCGCCGGCACGGCCATGACCGCCCCGTGGCCGTAGTCGGCGAGCACGTAGTCGGCGGCCCAGATCGGCAGGCGCTCCCCCGTCAGCGGGTGGATCGCGAAACGGCCGAGCGGCACACCGGTCTTCGGGCGGTCGGCGTTCTGCCGGTCGATCTCCGACGTCTTCTGCGTGGCGACGAGGTAGGCATCGAAGTCCGCACGGACGGAGGAGGACGCAGAAGCGACCAGCGACGCCGCCAGGTCCGAGTCCGGTGCGACGACGAGGAACGTCACGCCGTGGATCGTGTCGGGGCGCGTCGTGAACACCGTGACGGGCTCGTCACGGCCCTCGATGACGAAGTCGACGTCGGCGCCGACCGACCGGCCGATCCAGTTGCGCTGCTGCGCGATGACCTTGGCGGGCCACCGTCCCTCGAGCTGGTTGAGGTCGTCGAGCAGGCGGTCGGCGTACTCCGTGATCTTGAAGTACCACTGCGTGAGCTTCTTCTTGACGACGACGGCACCGGAGCGGTCCGA
Organism: Curtobacterium sp. 18060; assembly: GCF_902706105.1. NCBI lineage: Bacteria > Bacillati > Actinomycetota > Actinomycetes > Micrococcales > Microbacteriaceae > Curtobacterium > Curtobacterium sp. 18060. Next base: position 6,545 of record NZ_CACSJV010000023.1, read on the forward strand.
GGTGCCGTCGGGCAGGACCTGCTCGTTCGCGAGCACGGTCTGGTCCACCGGGTCCCAGTTGACCCAGCTGTCCTTGCGGTACGCCAGGCCCTTCTCGTACATCTTCAGGAACAGCCACTGGTTCCACTTGTAGTACTCGGGGTCCGAGGTGTGGATCTCGGTGCTCCAGTCGAACGACGGCGCGTAGCGCTTGAAGGACGCCTTCTGCTGCGCGATGTTCGCGTAGGTCCAGTCCTTCGGGTCCACCCCGCGCTTGATCGCGGCGTTCTCGGCGGGCAGGCCGAAGGAGTCCCAGCCGATGGGGTGCAGGACGTTGAAGCCCTGCTGGCGCCAGTAGCGCGCCACGAAGTCGCCGAGGGCCCAGTTCTCGGCGTGCCCCATGTGGAGGTCGCCGGACGGGTACGGGAACATCTCGAGGATGTACTTGCGCGGACGCGTGTCGTCCAGGTCGGTGGTGAAGAGCCCGAGCTCTTCCCAGCGGGGCTGCCACTTCTCCTGGATACGACGGAAGTCGTAGGCGTTCGGGTCCTCGGCGTGCTGCTCGGTGGTCACGGACGTCAACGATACAAGCCGGGAGGCCCGTCCAGCGTCCGCCTGTCGGGTCATCCGACGAGCAGGCGGCCGGCGGCCATCCGCAGGGTGCGGTCGACCAGGTCCGCCCGGACCGGCACGTGCGACACGATCACGACCGTCCGTCCCGCTGCGCGGGCCGTCGTCACGAGGTCGTGCAGGACGGCGTCGCCGAGGTCCGGGTCGATGTCGGCCGTGGGTTCGTCGAGCACGAGCACCGGGAACGCGTGCAGGAGCGCGCGCGCCAGGGCGAGCCGGTGCGCTTGTCCGCCGGAGACGAGGCCACCGCGCTCCCCCACCGACGCATCGAGCCCGCCGCGACGTCCGACCCACTCGCCGAGGCCGACCCGGTCGAGCACGGCGAGCAGCTCGTCGTCGGTCGCGGTCTCGCGGGCGAACAGCAGGTTCTGTCGCACGGGCTGGTCGAACACGAACGGGTCCTGCTCGATGAGCCCGATGCGGGCACGGACGGCGTCGGGGTGCATGTCCTTCGCCGAGACCCCGTCGAGCGTGTACGAGCCCTGGTGGTCGACGAACCGGACGAGCGCGTCGACGAGGGTGGACTTCCCCGCGCCGCTCGGCCCTTCGAGCACGACGACCTCGCCGGGGTGCAGGTCGAGCGAGACCCCGTCGACCGCCGGCGTCGTGGCTCCGGGCCACTGCACGGTCAGGTCGCGCACCGCCACGGTGACCGGACCGAACACCGCCAGTTCGGCCGGGTCGGCGTCCTGCTCGGGTTCGGGCACGATGCCCGCGGGCACCCGGGCCGGGACGACCTGCTCGACCCGCTCAGCGGCGGCGCGCACGCGGCGCAGCGTGAGGACGGCGAGCGGGACCCCGCCGACGACCTCGAACAGGGCGAGCGGCACGAACACGGTCAGCGCCCAGAGCGGTCCGTCGAGCGCCCCGGACACCACGACCGGTGCACCGACGGCCAGGATCCCGATGACCGCGCCGCCGCCGACCAGCCCGACCAGGGCACCGACGAGCGCCTCGACCGTGCCACGGCGGCGCACTGCACGGGTGACGCCGGCGTCGAGACGGGCGATGTGCGCCAGCCGCTCGTCGAGGGTGCCGTAGGCCGCGAACACGTCGAGCGTCCGCACGGTGTCGAGCACGAGGTCGGCGACCCGACCACGTTCCGCCGCGGTCTCACGGTCGGAGCGCTCGGCGATCGACCGTGTCACGACCGACCCGAGCAGCGCCGCGACCGCCAGGCCGAGCAGGAGCACGAGGGCGGCCGGCACCGACACGATCGCCACCGCGACGACGGACAGCAGGGCGACGACCCCGGCGGACACCAGCGGCCCGACGACGCGGATGGGCAGGTCCTGCAGCCGGTCGGTGTCGGTGACCAGGCGGGTCATCAGGTCGCCACGGCCGGTGCTGCCGAGCCCTGCCGGTGCGACCGAGGCGAGCCGCCGGTACATCTCGGTGCGCACCACCGCGAGCTGCCGGAAGGACGCGTCGTGCCCGGCGAGCCGGTCGACGTAGCGCAGCGCCGCACGCCCGAGTGCGAACGCCCGCACGCCGACCATCACGAGGGTCAGGTAGAGGATCGGCGGGTGCTCCGCGGCACGGGTGATGAGGTAGCCGCTCGCGGCGAGGAGCGCCACGGCGCAGACCGCACTGAGCGCGCCGGCGGCGACCGCCTTCGCCCAACCCGACCCGTGCGGCATCGCGAGCCGCAGGACGGACGCTCCACGGGCCTCCCGGGACAGCACCCGCTGCCGGCTCATGCGCGCACCCCCGTCCGGACGGTGACAGACCCACCGGTGCCGATGTCGACCCGGACGTCGGCCGCGGCCACGACCGCCGGTCGGTGGCTGGCCACCACGACGACCGCGCCGTCGGCCGCCAGGCCGCGGATCGCGGCGACGACGTGGGCCTCGGCCTCGGCGTCGAGCGCCGAAGTCGGTTCGTCGAGCAGGACCAACGGCGTGCCGACGCGGCGGGCGCGGTACAGCGCCCGCGCGACGGCGACGCGCTGCGCCTGGCCGCCGGACAGTCCGCTGCCGCCGGCGCCGATCGGGAGGCCCGGGTCGACCCCCAGCCCCGCGTCGCGCAACGCGGTCTGGACGTCCACGGCGTCGGGGGTCGCGCTGAGCGCGACGTTCTCGGCGACGGTCCCGCGCACGAGGCGGGGTCGCTGGTCGGCCCAGGTGGTGCGGCCGGCGGCGGTCGTACCGGCGGCGCCGGGGACGACCACGGTGCCGTCGTGCGGCAGGACGCCGCGGAGTGCGGCGATGACGCTCGACTTGCCCGAGCCGCTCGGGCCGGCGAGCACGACGACGGTGCCGGGGTCGGCGTGCAGGTCGAGCGGGCCGATCACCACGTCGGGCCGGCGGACGGTCAGACCGTGCACGGCCAGCGCCGTGGCAGCCGGAGCGGTCGCCGCGGGGTCCGTGTCGTGGTGCGGCGCGGGCTCCGTGTCGTCGTCGAGGACGTCGAGGACCGCTGCCGATGCCTCGACGCCGTCCTGGGCGGCGTGGAAGTCCGCGCCGACCTGGCGGATGGGGGCGAACGCTTCGGGGGCGAGGACCAGGACGAACATCGCGGCGCCGAGCCCGAGCGAGCCGTCGACCAGCCGGATGCCGATCGACACCGCGACGAGGGCGACGGACAGGCTCGCGGCGAGCTCGAGCGCGAACCCGCTGACGAACGACAGCCGGAGCACCCCGAGCGTGCCGCGACGGTACTCGTCCGTGACGGCGCCGATGCGGCCGACCTGGCGCCGGGCGCGACCGAACACCTTGAGGGTGGCCAGGCCCTCGACGGCCTCGAGGAAGGCGCCGCCCAGCTTGGCGAGGGCGTCGGACTGCTTCCGCTGCAACGACTGGGTCGCGAGGCCGATCAGGATCATGAACACCGGGATGACCGGCAGGGCGAACAGGATGATCAACCCGCTCGTCAGGTCACCGAGGCCGATCGCGACCAGCAGCAGCGGTGTGGCGATCGCGGTGAGTGCGAGCTGCGGCAGGTAGCGACCGAAGTAGGCGTCGAGCGCGTCGAGGCCCGGCCCGAGGGTGGTGGCGAACCCCGCGCTCGACCGGCCCGCCAGCCAGGACGGACCCCGCTCGGCGGCGCGGGCGAGCACCGTGGTGCGCATCTCGCTCTTCACCTTCGCCGCGGCGCGGGCCGCCAGGTCGTCGGTCGCCCAGGCCGCCACGGCACGGAGCACGAACGCGCCGCCCAGCAGCGCGAGTGCCTGCCCGAAGGCGCCCGGGACACGGCCGTCCTGGACCGCGTCGATGCCGAGGGTCACGGCGGCGGCGATCCCCCACGCGATCGCGATGGTCGCGACCGTGCGGAGGACGCCGGTGCCGGCGGCCGCGACGATGAAGCCGCGCGCCGTCCGCGACAGGCGCAGGAGTCGCGGGTCGAGCGGCTTCACCGTCGCCTGCCTAGTGCGCGGCCTGGGTGACCTGGGCCCGCGAGACACGCTTGCGGAACACCCAGTACGTCCAGGCCTGGTACGCGAACACGAGGGGCACGAAGATCAGCGCCACCCAGCTCATCACCGTCAGCGTGTACGAACCGCTCGAGGCGTTGTACACGTTCAGGCTGTTCGCCGGGTCGTTGGTGGCGGGCATGACGTCCGGGAAGATCGCCGTGAACATGGCGAGCACGATCGCGGCGATGGTGACGGCCATGAGCGTGAACGCCCGGCCCTCCTTGCCCCAGGCGTTGCACAGCACGGCCAGGACGAGCGCGAGTGCCGCGACCACCGAGAGCACGAGCGAGGCTGGAGTCGCCCGGACGAACGCCATCCAGACCAGGAACGCGGCACCGACGACGATCGTCAGGATGCCGGCCCGGGTCGCCAGGCGCTTCGCCCGCTCGCGGATCTCGCCCTCGGTCTTCAGCGCCACGAACACGACGCCGTGCGTGAAGAACACCAGCAGCGTCGCCACGCCGGTCAGGAGCGCGAACGGGTTGAGCAGGTCGAAGAGCGTGCCCGTGTAGTTGTGCCCGGAGTCCATCGGGATCCCGCGGACGACGTTGCCGAACGCGACGCCCCAGAGGAACGACGGCAGGGCGGAGCCGACGATGATCATCAGGTCGAAGCGACGCTTCCACTCGAGGTGCTTGTTCTGGTGGCGGTACTCGAACGAGACACCGCGCAGGATCAGCGCCGCGAGGATGAGCAGCAGCGCCAGGTAGAACCCGGAGAACATCGTGGCGTACCACTCGGGGAACGCCGCGAACAGGCAGGCGCCGGCGACGATGACCCACGTCTCGTTGAGGTCCCAGACCGGGCCGATCGTGTTGATGAGCACCCGACGGTCGGTGTCGTCCTTGCCCAGGAAGGGCAGGGACATGCCGACCCCGAAGTCGAAGCCGTCGAGGACGAAGTAGCCGACGAAGAACACGCCGACGATCGCGAACCAGAGGACAGGCAGATCCATCTCAGTACACCGTCACTTCGTGCTTGACCTCGCCGGTCTCCTCGTCGACCTCTGCCGGAGCGGCAGGGCCCTCTTGCGCGACCTTCTTGATGAGCTTGAACTCGACCACCGCCAGCGAGCCGTAGATCACGGTGAACACGACGAGCGAGATGAGGACCTCGAGCCCGGTCACGTTCGGCGAGACGCCGTCGCTGGTCTTGAGCAACCCGAACACGAGCCACGGCTGGCGACCCATCTCGGTGAAGATCCAGCCGACGATCATCGCGGCCATCGGGAGCGGGACGGTCCAGGTGGCGACGCGCCAGATCCAGCGCTTCGTCGGGAACCGGCCCTTGCGGGTCAGCCAGAGGCCGGCGAGCGACACCATGACCGCACCGACGCCGAGCGCGATCATCCAGCGGAACGACCAGTAGGTGACCCAGATGATCGGCTTGTAGTCGCCGGGCCCGTACACCTGGGTGTACTGCGCCTGCAGGTCGTTGATGCCCTCGACCGTGCCGTTGAAGGTGTGCGTGGACAGGAACGACAGCAGGTAGGGCACCCGGATCGAGAACAGTTCGTGCACGCCGTCGGGGGTGCCGAGCGTGAAGATCGAGAACGAGGCGTCCTTGCCGGTCGCCGTGTTGTAGAGCGCTTCGGCCGCGGCCATCTTCATCGGCTGGGTGTCGACCATGGTCAGGCCGAGCTGGTCGCCGGTGAGCACCGTCAGGGCCCCCGCAGCCACCATGGTCCACATGCCGAACTTGAGCGCCGGCATCATCGTCTCGAGGTTCTGGTTCCGCGCCAGGTGGTAGGCGGCGACCGAGATGATCACTGCTGCGGCGACCATGAAGCAGGCGAACAACGTGTGCGGGAAGGCGGCGAGGGCGACCTTGTTGCCGAGGACCGCCCAGATGTCGGTGAGCTCCGCGCGGCCCTTGGCCTCGTTCATCGAGAAGCCGACCGGGTGCTGCATGAACGCGTTCGCGGCGATGATGAAGTACGCCGACATGATCGTGCCGGCGCTGACGCACCAGATGCTCGCCAGGTGCAGTCCCTTCGGCAAGCGGTCCCAGCCGAAGATCCAGACGCCGATGAACGCGGCTTCGAAGAAGAAGGCCAGGATCCCCTCGAGCGCGAGCGGGGCGCCGAAGACGTCACCGACGAAGCGCGAGTAGTTCGACCAGTTCATGCCGAACTGGAACTCCTGCACGATGCCCGTCACGACGCCCATCGCGAAGTTGATCAGGAAGATGCGTCCGAAGAACCGGGTCAGCTGCAGGTAGTGCGCGCGACCGGTCCGGTACCAGGCGGTCTGGAACACGGCCACCACGGCGGCCATGCCGATCGTCAGCGGGACGAAGAGGAAGTGGTAGATGGTCGTCAGACCGAACTGCCACCGCGACAGGATGAGCGGGTCGAGGAGGTCGGTCATGCGGCACTTCCCAGTCGGGTCGCCGCGCGCAGTCGGTGCACGTCAGTGTCTTCCTGTGGAACGGATACATCAGATGTCACAGCCGTTGGGACTCTTCAACGGTACCGCGTCACCACCGACTTCGACAACTTGTAGAAATGTTCCGTGCACGAACGTGCAAGGGTGTTGCACGGCACAACCGTGCGGCACGGATGTGCCGGTTCCCGCTCCGCCGAACGACGAGAGGCGCCGGGCAGTTGCCCGACGCCTGTCGTCTAACGCACGAGGACTGCTGTTACAGCAGGCCCTCGTCGGTCAGGAACTCCTTGGCGATGGTGGACGCCTTCTCCTTGTCCGCCGTGCTCTTGGTGTTGAGCTCGATCAGGGCCTCGGGCGTCAGCTTCTCGTTGACCGAGTCGATCGCGTCCGCGGCCTTGTCGTTCACCTTGTCGGAGACGACGGGGATGACGTTCTGCGGCAGGATCAGGTTCTCCGGGTCCTCGAGCGTGACGAAGTCGTTCGCCTTGATGCTCGGGTCGGCGCTGTAGATGTCGGCGAGCTGGACGGTGCCGTCCTTCAGCGCCTTGACCGTCAGGGCTCCGCCGGAGTCCTCGACCGCCTTGAAGTCGACGTCGACGCCGTAGACCGACTTCAGGCCCTTCGGACCGTACGGACGGGTCTGGAACTCGGAGTTCGCGCCGACGGTGAGCTTCGACGTGACGTCCTTCAGGTCGGCCAGGCTCGTCACGTCGTTGTCCTCGGAGAACTTCTTCGTGACGGTGTAGCTGTCCTGGTCGGTCGCCTCGGCCTCGTCGAGGACCCGGAGGCCCTTCGGCAGCGCCGTCTCGAGGCCGTCGTCGATCTGGTCGGCGGTCTTCGCCGTGGAGTCCTTGTCGAAGTACTGCAGCAGGTTGCCGCTGTACTCGGGCATGACGTCGATCGCGCCCTTCTCGAGCTGCGGGATGTAGACCTCGCGCTGCCCGATGTTGAAGTTGCGCTTGACCTCGAAGCCGTTCTTCTCGAGGACCTGTGCGTACAGCTCGGCGATGATCTCGTTCGAGTAGTACTGCTGCGAGCCGACGACGATCGTCTTGGAGTCGGACGACGCGCTGGAGCCGCTGTCGAGCGGGTCGCTCGACGCGCAGCCGGTCAGGGCGGCGGCGACGCCCAGTGCGAGCGCTGCTGCGACGCCCGCACGGATCTTTGCTGTGATCACGATGGATTTCCTTCCGGGATGGGATTGCGGGCTCGCTCGCGCGATCCCTGGCGCTGCCGGGCCGACGGGTCGGCGGTGCCCTTGGGCACCGACGCCCGCTGCAGCACGGCGAACACGATCTCGAACGCGATCGCGAGTGCGATCACGAGGATGGAGGCGCCGAGCATCTCGGCGTAGTCCTGGGTCTTCAGACCGAGGAAGAAGTAGCCGCCGAGGCCGCCGGCGCCGACGTACGCGGCGAGCGTCGCCGTGGCCACGACCTGCAGCACGGCTGCGCGGAAGCCGCCGATCAGCAGGGGCAGGCCGAGCGGGACCTCGACCTTCCACAGGATCTGCCAGCCCGTCATGCCCTGGGCCTTGGCGGCGTCGACGGTCACGGGTTCGACCGACTCGATGCCCGAGTACGCACCAGCCAGCACCGAGGGGATGGCGAGCACGACGAGCGCCAGGAGCGGAGCCTGCAGGCCGATGCCGAGCAGGAGTCCGAACAGGGAGAGCACGCCGAGCGTCGGCAGTGCGCGGATCCCGCCGGACACGGCGATCGAGAAGCCCCGTGCGCGGCGCGTGTGGCCGATGGCGTACCCGATCGGCACGGCGATCAGCGAGGCGATCACCACGGCGAGCAGCGTGATCCAGATGTGCTCCCAGAGGCGGCCGGGGATCGCGTTGTACCCGGAGTAGTTGGTGGGGTCGAAGACCCAGGCGAAGGCCTGTCCGATGATCACGAGGCGACCTCCGCTGCTTGCAGGACACGGCGGGTCCGGCGGCGCGACACCGAGGTCGTCCGGGTCCACGGCATGACGATCCGGCCGAGCAGCACCAGGATCCCGTCGAGCACGAACGCCAGGACGAGGACCATGACGATGCCGGAGATGATCTCCTCGTAGATCCCGCGCCCGAGGCCGTCCGTGAACAGCGACCCGAGGCTCTGGATGCCGAGGACGGCGCCGACGGTGGTCAGCGAGATCGTGGACACCGAGACCACCCGCAGCCCGGCGAGCAGCACCGGCCCGGCCAGCGGCAGTTCGACGCGGAAGAACCGCTGCGCCGACGAGTACCCCATCGCGGTCGAGGCCGACTTCGTCCCCGAGTCCACCGAGGTGAGCCCGTCGACGGTCGACCTGACCATGAGCGCGAGGCCGTACAGGGTCAACCCGATCACGACGTTGACCGGGCTCTGCAGCCCGGTGCCGATGATGCCCGGCAGCGCCACGAACAGCGCCAGGGACGGGATCGCGTAGAGCAGCCCGGCGAACGTCACGATGCCGCTGCCGACACCCGAGGCGAACCGCGATCCACCGGGGCGCTGGAGGCGGACGACGAGCCAGCCGATGGGGATGGACAGCAGGAACGCGATGATGATCGGCGGGATGGCGATGGCCAGGTGCGCGACCGTGGCGTCACGGATCGTGTCGAGGTTCGCGAGGACCCACTTCACCGCGTGCCCTCACCCTGCGCCGGAGCACCCGGGGCGTCGAGCGACGCTCCGGCCTGGTTCGATGCGGGGTCGGCCTGCACCGCTGCGGCGGCGTCGACGACGTTGACCGGTCCGGTGAGGACACCGGCTGCACGCCCGTCACCGTCCACGACGATGGGGCCCGTGGGGGTGTGCTCGACGCGCAGCGACCGACGCCCACGGCCCACGCCGATGAAGTTCGCGACGAAGTCGTCCGCCGGCTCGGCGAGGATCTCGGAAGGCGTGCCCTGCTGGGCGATCTCGCCGCCCTTCTTCAGGATGACGACCTGGTCGCCGAGCTTGAACGCCTCGTCGATGTCGTGCGTCACGAACACGACGGTCTTGCCGAGTTCACGCTGCAGGCGGATGAGCTCGTCCTGCAGGTCGTTGCGGACCAGCGGGTCGACGGCGCCGAAGGGCTCGTCCATGAGCAGGATGTTCGGGTCGACGGCGAGGCCGCGGGCCACACCGACGCGCTGCTGCTGCCCGCCGGACAGCTGGGACGGGTACCGGTCGGCGAACGCCCGGTCGAGTCCCACGGTGTCCATGAGCTCGAGCGCACGCGTGCGGGCATCGGTCTTCGACACCCCGGTGAGCAGGGGAACGGTCGCGATGTTGTCGACGACCTTGCGGTGCGGCAGCAGACCGGAGTTCTGCATGACGTACCCGATGCTCCGCCGGAGCTTCACGGGGTCGACGCCGGAGACGTCGGATCCGTCGATCTGCACGGAACCCGAGGTGGGGTCGACCATGCGGTTGATCATCCGGAGCAGCGTCGTCTTGCCGCAGCCGCTGGAGCCGACGAAGACGGTGGTGGTCCGGGACGGGATCACGAGGTCGAAGTCGTCGACCGCGGTGGTGCCGTCCGGGTAGGTCTTTCGTACCGAGCGGAACTCGATCATGGGTGCCCTTCTGTTCGGAGGTAGCCCGACTCCGGATGAGAGTACCCGTCGGGTCCGACAGCGGTTCACCCGTTCCGGCACGCGGCGCGTCCCGGACAGGTGCGCACCGCCGTGGACCGGACCGAGCGCACGACGGAACCAGCGCGGACGACGACGCCCGCGCCTCCTGTTCGGAAGCACGGGCGTCGTCGGATGGGTGCGGGACCCCGCGGCGGTCAGCCGGCGGCGACCACGGACTCCATGTGGGCACGGCTCATCGTGCGGTACTCGGCGATGAGCGCCGTGTCGGGGTGCTCGCGGTCGCGGTGGGCCCGCGCCAGCACGGCGTGGCCGGACTCGGCCAGCACCACCCAGGCACGTGCGATGCGCTCGTTGTCGGGCAGCCCGAACCGGTCGCGCATGACCTGCCCGACGGCGGCGCCGAGCGCCCCCATGCGGTCCTCGGCGTCACCGGTGCCGGTGTCCGCGGTGTCGCCGAAGCGGATCGCGCGGAAGCCGGGCTCGGTGCGGTACAGCTCGGCGGTCTCGTCGATCAGTGCGTCGCAGGCCTGCTGCCAGGTCTCCGCGCCGCTCGCGTCGAGCGCCGCGACGAAGCGCGCGGCGAGCCGCTGCGTGCAGCGGATGGCGAGGGCGTCGACCACGGCGATGCGGTCCGGGAAGTAGCGGTAGACGGTGCCGATGGACGCTCCGGCCCGCTCGGCGACCATCGCGGTCGTGAGTCGCTCGAACCCGATCTCGTCGATCACCGCGGCAGCAGCGTCGAGCAGACCCGCGAGGCGCGCCGAACTGCGGGCTTGGACCGGCTCGTTCCTGAGCAGTGATGATCCCCCCGGCAGAGCGTTCGTTACCTCGGTGACGAGCACGTGTTCTCCTCTTGCGCTCCAGCGCGGTTCGTTGGTGTGACGAGGACGATTTTCGCAGAGACCGGCTGGAACATGGCTGCGACTCACCACAGGTGCCGCGGGACGTGGACTTCCGGGTCCTGCATGGGATGATGGGGCGATGCCCGACCCGACGCCCCACGAGCCGTCGTTGGCCGAGCCGCTCCTGCACCGCGCGGCCCGCATCGAGGACGCCGTCCAGGAGTTCCGCGAGCACCGCGCCCGAAGCCGTGGCCTGGTCCCGACCGTCGTCCCCTACACCGGCTACGGCGCTCCCGGATGGGTCCGCATCCTCTGCCGCGTGCTGCTGACCCGCCGTGGCCTCGCCTCCGACGTCTCGTACGCCGGTGTCCGCGGGTGGAAGAGCTTCACGAGCGTCGCGGTCGACCACGCCGAGGTCACCATCACCGCCGGTGGGGTCTCGCACGTCGTCGAGACCGACCGTGGCGGGGTCGTCGACACCATCGTGCCGATCGACCTCGAGCCGGGCTGGCGCACCGTCCGGTTGTCGGCCGGCGGCGGGCGCGACGTCGAAGCGGACGTGTTCGTCGTGCACCCCGACACCCGCTTCGGGCTGCTGTCCGACATCGACGACACCGTCATGGTGACCTCGCTCCCCCGTCCGATGCTGGCGGCGTGGAACTCCTTCGTCCTCACCGAGCACGCCCGCCGCCCCGTGCCGGGCATGTCCGTGCTGTACGAACGCGTGCAGGCGCAGCACCCCGGGTCCCCGACGGTGTACCTGTCCACCGGTGCCTGGAACGTCGCGCCGACCCTGCAGCGCTTCCTGACCCGCAACATGTACCCGTCCGGCACGCTCCTGCTCACCGACTGGGGCCCCACGCACGACCGCTTCTTCCGGAGCGGGCAGCTGCACAAGCAGCAGAACCTGCGGCGCCTGGCGAAGGACTTCCCGGACGTGCAGTGGCTGCTCGTCGGCGACGACGGCCAGCACGACGAGTCGCTGTACGGCGAGTTCGCCCGCGAGCACCCGGAGAACGTCGCGGGCGTCGCCATCCGGCAGCTGTCCACGAGCGAGGCGGTCCTGGCCGGCGGACGCTCCCGGGCGCAGGAACGCTCCCGCGACACCTCGGCGCCGTGGGTCTACGCACCCGACGGTGCCGGGCTCTGGTCCGAACTCGCGCGGGTCGGGCTCGCCGAGGCGGACGCCTCCGACCCGGCCTGAGCGAGGCTTCAGGCACACCGACGGCACACGGCCGCCAGACGGCCGGCGGCCCGTCCGCGCGGCCACGACGCTCGGCCTCCGGGTGTTCGATCGGGGCATGAGCACCGACACGGACCGGACCGCCGACACCGAGCGAGCACCCGCGCCCCCCGCGACTCCCCCGAACCTGATCGAGGACCACGCCGTCATCGGCGACACCTCGACCGCCGCACTCGTCGGCCGCGACGGCACGATCGACTGGGCGTGCCTGCCGCGGTTCGACAGCACCGCCACGTTCGCCTCGCTGCTCGGCACCGAGGACCACGGGCACTGGACGCTCCGACCGAGCGACCCCGCGGCGACGGCGCACCGGAAGTACCACGGCGACACGCTCGTCCTGTCGACGGTGTGGACCACAGCGGACGGGGTCGTCGAGGTGACCGAGTTCATGCCCGTCGGCGCGCACCGGCCGTCCATCGTCCGCCGTGTCCGCGGACTGAGCGGCACGGTCGAGGTGCAGCAGACCCTGCGGATCCGGTTCGACTACGCCCTCGCGCTGCCGTGGGTACGACAGATCGGCGGCGATGAGGACCCGGCACTGCTCGCCACCGCCGGCCCCGGGTCGGTCATCGTGCGTGGCCCGCGCTTCCGGGCCTCCGACCACCGGCACACGGCCACCGCGATCATCCACGACGGTGACGTGCTCGACACCGTGCTCACCTGGTACCCCTCGCACCGGGAACCCCCGGAGCCCGTCGACGTCGACGCCGAGCTCCACCGCACCGTGACGTGGTGGACGGACTGGATGGCGACGGCGCGCACCGAGGGTCGCTACGCCGACGCCGCCCGCCGCTCCCTCCTGCTGCTCCGCGCGATGACCCACGGCGAGACCGGCGGCGTGGTGGCCGCCGTGACCTCGAGCCTGCCGGAGGACCCGGGCGGCGAACGCAACTGGGACTACCGCTACGTGTGGCTCCGCGACGCCTCCCTCGCCCTCGCCTCGCTCATCGCGCACGGCTACCGCGACGAGGCGGCGCACTGGCGCGGCTGGCTGCTCCGCGCCATCGCGGGTGACCCGGCCGACGTGCAGATCATGTACGGCATCGCCGGGGAGCGCGAACTGCCGGAACGGGAGCTCCCGCACCTGCCCGGGTACGCCGGCTCGACGCCCGTCCGGGTCGGCAACGGCGCGTACACGCAGTACCAGGGCGATGTGTTCGGCGAGGTCCTGGCCGCCCTGCACGACGCCCGCGAGCTCGGGGTCGAGGAGAACGCCGACTCGTGGGCCCTGCAACGCGCCCTGCTCGGCTACGTCGAGGAGCACTGGCAGGAGCCCGACAACGGCATCTGGGAGATGCGCGGCCCGCGACGGCACTTCACGCACTCGCGCGCGATGATCTGGGCCGCGTTCGACCGTGGGGTCGCCGCGGTCGAGGAGTTCGGTCTCGAAGGGCCCGTGGACCGCTGGCGCACCCTGCGCGACCAGGTCCGGGCCGAGATCGAGGAGCACGGCTGGAACGCTGCACGCGGCAGCTACCGGCAGCACTACGACACCGACGAGGTCGACGCGAGCCTGCTCGTCCTGCCGCAGATCGGCTACGTCTCCGCCCACGACGCCCGCATGACCGGCACCGTCGCCGCCATCGAGCAGGACCTGTCCACCGGCTCCGACGGTCTCGTGCTGCGGTACCGGACGTCGTCGGGGTTCGACGGGCTCGCCGGCGCGGAGCACCCGTTCCTGGCGTGCTCGTTCTGGCTGGTCGAGCAGTACGCGGCATCGGGCCGGATCGACGACGCCGAGCGCCTCATGGACGTGCTCGTCGGGTACGCGAACGACGTCGGCATGCTCTCCGAGGAGATCGACGTCGCCACCGGACACCACGTCGGCAACACCCCGCAGGTGCTGTCGCACCTGACGCTCGTGTCCGCGTCGGACGCGATCGCGCGGGCGCGGGGCGCGTCGACCGGGCACCGCACGCGGCTGCCCGTGCACGACGGCGGCACCCGCTCGTGGACCGGCGAGGGCGAGCGGGCGGGCACCCCCGCCTGATGCGGTGGTGCTGACCACGAAACGGACGGGAGGCACGGTGCCAGCTGGCACCGTGCCTCCCGTCCGCAGTTCCGCCCGTTCAGGGCGCGACGGTCACGTCCGTCAGGACGACGACTCCCAGTCCGCCGGGCCGCGCGAACCGGCGCGGTACTCCTCGAGCGGAACCTCGTCGGCCTTCCAGGCCTTGACGACCGGCTCGACGATCTCCCAGCAGCGCTCGGCCACGTCGCCGCGGATCGAGAGCAACGGGTCGTCGTGGAAGATGCCGTTCAGGACCTCGCCGTACGGGGTCAGCTCGCCGTCGCTGAACGACGACGACAGGGTGACCTGGCCCATCTCGAACGGGTTGCCACCGCCGTTGGCCGACACGGTCAGCTCGATCTCGTCCGGGTTCAGGACGATGCGGAGCGTGTCCGCCTTCGGGCGACCGCTCAGGCCGGAGGGCAGGCGCGTGACCGGCTTGAAGGTGATCAGGACCTCTTTCCGGCTGTTGCCGAGTGCCTTGCCGGACCGCAGCGTGAACGGGACGCCCTTCCAGCGGGCCGTGTCGACCTCGACCGAGATCTCGGCGAGCGTCTCGGTGCTCCGCGACTTGTCGACGCCGTCCTCGTCCTGGTACGACGGCAGCTCCTTGCCGTCGATCGTGCCGGCCGTGTAGACGGCGCGGCGCGACGCGATCTTCGCGTCGTCGCCCTTGAGCCGCGTCGAACGGAGCACCCGGGCCAGGGACGAGCGGAACTCGACCGCGTCGATGTCCGCCGGGGCGTCCATCGTCACGATGCCGAGGATCTGCAGCAGGTGCGACTGGATCATGTCGACCATCGCGCCGGCCTCGTCGTAGTACTGGGCGCGGTTCTCGAGACCGAGGGTCTCGTCGTAGAAGACGTCGACCTTCTCGATGTTGTCGGCGTTCCAGATCGGCTCGAACAGGCGGTTCGCGAAGCGCAGACCGATGATGTTCAGGACCGTGGTGCGTCCGAGGAAGTGGTCGGTGCGGTGCACGCGCTCTTCCGGGACGAGCTTCAGCACGGTCTCGTTGAGGGCCTGGGCGCTCGCGACGTCGGTGCCGAACGGCTTCTCGAAGGCGAGGGTGGTGCCGGCGGGGAGCTCGACCTGCTGCAGTGCCTCGCAGATGTCGGAGGCGATCTGCGGGGGCAGGGCGAAGTAGAGGATCGGCTCGGCCTCGGCCGCGTCGAGCAGTGCCGTGAGGTGCTCCGGGTCGGTGGGGTCGCCCTGGATGAACTGGGTCGACGCGAGCGTCGCGTCGACCTCGGGTCCCTTGACGTCCTGCGACGCGAAGGACTTCGTGACGATGTCCTTCCACTGCTCCTCGCTGCGGGCGCTGCGGCCCGTTCCGATGAGCTGGACGGGAACCGCTCGACCGCTCTGCAGGAACGTGCCGAGGCCCGGCAGCAGCAGGCGGGAGGCGAGGTCGCCCGTCGCGCCGAAGATGATGAGGGTGCGCTTGTCGGTCACCTGAGGTGACTCCTTTCGCTGTGGTGGGAGGTCCGCTCCAGTCAAGCCGCGGGCGGGCCCGTTTGTTCCGGATCGGGGACCGGAGATCGTGGGGCGCTGTGGTGTGCAGCGCCGGGTCGTGCGCTGCGTTGGCAGCGCCGGGTCGTGTGCTGTGGTCGTGCAGCGCCTGGACGCACTTCGGGCGGCACCGGATGTGGTGCCGCCCGAAGTGTCAGGTGCGTTGCAGCGTCAGGTCAGTGCCCGAAGTTGCCGCGGTAGTACTCGTAGACCCAGCCGACCAGGGTGACCGCCACCAGGGCGAGTCCGATCGGGACGATCCACAGTCCGGCTGCGACACCGAGGAAGCAGACGGCGACCGCTGCGGCCAGCAGGATGGGCCACCAGGACCACGGGCTGAAGTGCCCGAGCTCGGCGTCGCCGTCCTCGATGTTGGCGTCGGGGCGGTCCTCGGGCAGCACGCCGCCCTGGGACGCCATGACCTTGCCGAGGTAGAAGGCGATGAACGCGGACATGATGCCGGTCAGACCGATCGCCACGGTGCCGACCCACTCCGGGTGACCGTAGTAGAGCAGCGCCCAGATCGTGTACGCGGCGTCCGCGAGGATGAAGAACCCGAAGAGGATCCAGAACAGGTTGGTGTTCGCGCGCATCGGCTTACTTCACCTCGCCCTTCGCGGCGTCGTAGGTCGGGGCATCCGGGGCGTCCTTCGCGGGGCCGACACCGATCGGCACACCTGCCTCGGGGTGGTTCAGGTCGAAGGCCGGGGACTCGGAACGGATCCGCGGGATCGACGTGAAGTTGTGGCGGGGCGGCGGGCAGCTGGTGGCCCACTCGAGCGAGCGGCCGTAGCCCCACGGGTCGTTCACGGCGACCTTCGGCGCGTTCCGGGCCGTCACGTAGACGTTGAAGATGAACGGCAGGAACGAGATCGCGAGGATCATCGAGCCGATCGTCGACAGCTGGTTCATCCAGGTGAAGCCGTCGTTCGGCAGGTAGGTCGCGTAGCGACGCGGCATGCCGATGACGCCCAGCCAGTGCTGGATGAGGAACGTGGTGTGGAACCCGATGAACAGGAGCCAGAAGTGGATCTTGCCGAGACGCTCGTTGAGCATCTTGCCCGTCCACTTCGGCCACCAGAAGTAGAAGCCGGAGAACATCGCGAAGACGACGGTGCCGAAGACCACGTAGTGGAAGTGCGCCACGACGAAGTACGAGTCGGACACGTGGAAGTCGAGCGGCGGCGACGCCAGGATCACACCGGTGAGGCCACCGAACGTGAACGTGATGAGGAAGCCGACGGCCCAGAGCAGCGGGGTCTCGAAGGTCACCGAACCGCGCCACATCGTGCCGACCCAGTTGAAGATCTTCACGCCGGTCGGGACCGCGATGAGCATCGTCATGAGCGAGAACCAGGGCAGCAGCACGCCACCGGTGACGTACATGTGGTGCGCCCAGACCGTGACCGACAGGGCCGCGATCGCGATGGTCGCGTAGACGAGGGTCTTGTACCCGAAGATCGGCTTGCGGCTGAAGACCGGGAAGACCTCGGACACGATGCCGAAGAACGGCAGCGCGATGATGTACACCTCGGGGTGCCCGAAGAACCAGAACAGGTGCTGCCAGAGCAGCGCACCGCCGTTGGCCGGGTTGAAGATCTGCGCGTCGAACACCCGGTCGAGCCCGAGGCCGAACAGCGCGGTGGCGAGCACCGGGAAGGCCATCAGCACGAGCAGCGCCGTCACGAGGGTGTTCCACGTGAAGATCGACATGCGGAACATCGTCAGACCCGGGGCACGCATCGTGATGATGGTGGTGATGAAGTTCACCGCGCCGAGGATCGTCGAGAAGCCGGTCATGCCGAGTCCGAAGACCCAGAGTGTGCCGCCGAGCCCTGGTGTGAACGTCGTGTCACTCAGTGGCGCGTAGGCGAACCAGCCGAACGAGGCCGCACCCTGCGGGGTGAGGAAGCCGCCGACCGCGATGAGCGAGCCGAACAGGTAGAGCCAGAACGCGAAGCCGTTGAGTCGCGGGAAGGCGACGTCGGGAGCACCGATCTGGAGCGGCATGATCGCGTTCGCGAAGCCCGAGAAGAGCGGCGTCGCGAACATCAGCAGCATGATCGTGCCGTGCATCGTGAAGAGCTGGTTGTACTGCTCCTTCGTCGCGACCACGTGCAGGCCGGGCTCGAACAGCTGGGCACGGATGACCAGGGCCATCACACCCGCGAGCAGGAAGAAGACGAAGGACGCGATCAGGTACATGTACCCGATGGTCTTGTGGTCGGTGGAGGTGATCCACCGGACGATGATGTTGCCCTTCCGGCCCACCTTCGACGCCTGGAAGTCCGGCGAAGCAGTCTGGGTCGGTTGGCCGACGAAAGACGTTGTCATCTGACGAGCCCCTACTTGTTCTCGCTGGACGCCTCGACCGGCGCCTTGTTGTTCGGTTCGTTCGTGTTGGTGTTGTACTCGTCGCCGAGGAGCCCGACCTTGCCCTGGTCCTTCAGGGTGTCGAGGTAGTCCTGGTACTGCGCCGGCGTGACGACCTTCACCTGGAAGAGCATCAGCGAGTGGTACTCACCGCAGAGCTCCGCGCACTTGCCCTGGTACGTCCCGAGCTTCTCCGGGATGAAGTACTCCCAGTTGGTCTTGCCCGGGAGCATGTCCTTCTTGTACAGGAAGTCGATGATCCAGAAGGAGTGGTCGACGTCGCGCGAGGAGAGCTCGATCGCGACCTTCTTGCCCTGCGGCAGGTAGAGGGTCGGCAGCTGCGACTCGTCGATGGCGCCCTTGGCGTTCTCTTCTTCCTGGGCCTGGATGCCCTGGTAGTAGACGCTGTCCTCGGGGTTGTCCTTGTTGATGTAGTTGAAGTCCCACGCCCAGCGCTTGCCGTACACGTGCACGGTGGCGTCGGGGTCGTCGAACGGCTTCTCGATCGCGGCCTGGTCCTTCGCGGTGAAGGCGAAGAAGCCCAGCACCAGGATGAGCGGCACGATCGTGTAGAAGATCTCGAGCGGCATGTTGTAGCGCATCTGCACGGGCAGGCCGGTCTGGCCCTTCCGGCGGCGGTACACGATGGCGGCCCAGATGATCAGGCCCCAGACGATGAGACCGACGGCGAGGAGCACCACCCAGCTGGTGGTCCACAGGCCGACGATGCGGCTCGTGTGGTTGGTGACGTCCTTCGTCTCCTCCGTGCCGGGGAGCCATCCGTTCATCTGCTGCTGCGTGCAGCCAGCCAGTGCGATGACCAGACCGACGGCCACCGGGACGGCCGCCCAACGTATACGGCGATTCGAACGCACTGTTACCTCTCGCAAAAGACGTGAGCCCGGAGCCGAACCCGCCGAGTCGCACGAAGGCGACACTTGGCTGGCTCCCAGCTTGATTGGAACACTCCTAGCTTACTCGCAGCTCGGTACCGCTCGCGTGTCGGATCGGCTGGTGATCAGTGGAAGCTGTCACCGCACGCGCAGCTGCCCTGCGCGTTCGGGTTGTCGATCGTGAAGCCCTGCTTCTGGATGGTGTCCTCGAAGTCGATCGTCGCGCCGTCGAGGTACGGGACGCTCATCTTGTCGACGACGACCTCGACCCCGTCGAACTCGGCGGTGACGTCACCGTCGAGCAGGCGCTCGTCGAAGTACAGCTGGTAGATCAGACCCGAGCAGCCCCCGGGCTGGACGGCGAGGCGCAGGCGCAGGTCGTCGCGGCCCTCCTGCTCGAGGAGACTCGCCACCTTGCCGGCCGCGGCGTCGCTCAGGAGGACGCCGTGCGAGGCCGCCTCGGTCACCGGTGCGTCGGTGGTGATGGTGTCGCTCATCGCGCGTCTCCCTCCGGGCGGTGCGGTTCACCGCGCCTGGCGTCGATTGTAAGCACCGTCAGCTGCGCGTCGCGAGCCTGGCGAGCAGGATCGCCTCGGACGCGATGGCCCGGTGCAGGACGCCGAGGTGCTGCGACTCGTTCGGGCTGTGGGCGCGGGTGTCCGGGTCCTCCACACCGGTGACCAGGATCTGGGCCTCCGGGAACTCCGCGGCGAGGTCCGAGACGAACGGGATCGAGCCGCCGATGCCCTGCTCGACTGCCTCGGCACCCCAGCCCTCGCGCATGGCCGTGCGGGCCTCCTGGACGGCCCAGCCGGCCGTGTCGACGAGGAAGCCGTCGCCGCTGTCCGGCTCGGAGATCTCCATGCGGGCGCCGAAGGGCACATGTGCCCGCAGGTGCCGCTCGACGGCCGCGTACGCCTCCGTGGCGGGCTGGCCGGGTGCGACCCGCACCGACACGCGGGCGGAGACGGTCGGCAGCAGCGTGTTGGAGGCGTTCGCGACGCTCGGTACGTCCATGCCGGTCACGGTGATCGACGGCTGGAACCACATGCGGGACAGGACCTCGCCGGTGCCGATCGGTCGGACGCCCTCGACCAGGGCCGCGTCGACGGCGAGCTCGTCGTCGGTCCGTGCCGGGACGTCGGCCTCGTACGAGGTGAGCCCGTCGACGGCGACCGAACCGGCGTCGTCGTGCAGGGACGCGAGCAGCTTGACCATCGGGATCATGGCGTCCGGCGCCGCTCCCCCGAACATCCCGCTGTGGCTGGCGTGCTCGAGGGTCGTCAGGGTGAGCTTGAAGGTGACGTTGCCGCGGAGCGAGACCGTGATCGACGGCACGTCCACCGACCAGTTGTCGCTGTCGGCGACCACGATGACGTCGGCTGCCAGGCGCTCCTTTTGGTCGGCGAGGAAGGTGCGGAACGACCGGGAGCCGAACTCCTCCTCGCCCTCGACGAACAGGACCACCCCGAGGTCGAGGTCGTCGCCGAACTGCGCGTGGATCGCCCGGAGCGAGGCGATGTGGGTCATCACGCCGGCCTTGTCGTCCGAGGCGCCGCGACCGTACAGCCGGTCACCGCGGAGGGTCGGCTCGAACGGCGGCGTCTCCCACAGGGCGTCGTCGCCCTGCGGCTGCACGTCGTGGTGGGCGTAGAGCATCACGGTCGGCTTGCCGTTCCGGGCCGGGCGGACGGCGAGCACGGCGGGCTGGCCGAGCTCGAGCGGTTCGTCGTCGCTGATCGCCGAACGGATGATCTCCACCTGGTCCTCGGCGAAGACCCCGGTGCTCAGCGCCAGGTCCGCCACGGCACGCGCGCTCGCGAGCACGTGCGACTCGTCGAACGCCGACCACGACACCGACGGGATCCGCACCAGCGCGGACAGATCGGCGATCGTCGTGGGCAGTGCACCCTGCACCTGTTCGCGCAGGGCGTCGAGGAGAGCGGGGTCGGTCGCGGAGCTGGGCTGTGCGGTGTCGGTCATGCCCGGTAATCTAGAGGACGATCCCGCACGCACAACGCCGTTAGGAACGCACCGTGGCGAAGGCAGCCCCCAAGACCAACACGACCGTGAACCCCACCGAGGAAGAACTCCTCGAGCAGGGCAAGGGCCGCCCGACGCCGTCCCGCCGTGAGCGCGAGGCAGCGAACCGCCGCCCCCTCGTCGGCAACACGCCGGTCGACAAGAAGGCCGCCCGCGCGCGTCTCAACTCCGACCGCGAGCGTGCCCGCGTCGGCATGGCCAACGGCGAGGAGCGCTACCTGCCGGCGAAGGACCGCGGTGAGCAGCGTCGCTTCGTCCGCAACTGGATCGACGCGCGCTGGAACGTCGGCGAGATCATGATGCCGGTGCTCGTGCTGTTCCTGATCGTCGGGTTCGCCGCCTCGCAGACCGCGATCGCCTCGTACTCGCTCCTGCTCGTGTGGGCGTTCGTGGCCCTGTTCGTGATCGACTGCGTGGTCCTCTGGCTGTCGATGCGTCGCAAGCTCACCACCAAGTTCGGCGAGATGCAGCGCGGCACGTTCCTCTACATCCTGACGCGGGCGTGGCAGCTGCGGTTCCTGCGTCTGCCGAAGCCCCAGGTCAAGCGCGGGCAGTACCCCGCCCTCTGACCCCAGCGTCGCTGTCCGAAGCGCCGTCCGGCCTGGCCGGGTGGCGCTTCGTCGTTCCGGCGTACGCGCGCTGCCGAGGTTCCACGACTCGCCGCGTGCGCGTCGCCGAGGTTCCACAGACGGCCCGCCCGCGCGCCCAGGTTCCGAAATCTCGGACACTCAGCGGCCGCGGCCGGGCGTGGCCACGCACCGACGGACGGGAGGCCCGTGGCGGGGCCGCACCGGGCCTCCCGACCCAGGGGTGGTGGGCGAGGTTCCACGACTCGCCGCGTGCGCGCCGCCGAGGTTCCGCAGAGGGCCGCCGAGGGCCGCGAGATGCCGAGATTTCGGAACCTGGAGGGTGCCAGGCGGGACGGCCGGGAACGACGGGCGGGACGTCCGGGACGCGCCGGACGGCACGCGCCCGCCCGCCCGCCGGCTCAGCGCGCGGCGCGGCGCAACCGCTTGCGCCGCAAGCGGTTGATGCGCGTGGCCCAGCTCGGCCCCTCGTAGAGGAACGCCGTGTAGCCCTGCACGAGGGTGGCCCCGGCGTCGATGCGGTCCTGCACGTCCTGCTCGGTCGTCACCCCGCCGACGGCGATGACACAGAACTCGGCGGGCACCGCGGCACGGACCCGACGCAGCACCTCGAGCGAGCGCGCGGCCACGGGAGCGCCGGAGAGTCCCCCGGCACCCATTGCCTCGACGTCGGCCGGGTCCGCGGCGAGCCCCTCACGGGAGATCGTCGTGTTGTTGGCGATGATGCCCGACAGCCCGAGCGACACCGCGAGGCCGGCGATGGCGTCGACCTGCTCGTCGGTCAGGTCCGGCGCGATCTTCACCAGCACGGGCGTGTCACCGGCGGCGTCGCGGACGGCGGACAGCAGCGGTCGGAGCTGGTCGAGTTCCTGCAGGCCGCGCAGTCCGGGCGTGTTCGGTGAGCTGACGTTGACTGCCAGGTAGTCCGCGAACGGCGCGAGGCGACGTGTCGACTCGAGGTAGTCGTCGATGGCGTCCTCGACGGCGACGACCCGGCTCTTGCCGATGTTCACCCCGATGACCGGGCGACCCGGGTTGCGTCGGGCGCGCTCGAGCCGTCGGGCAGCAGCACCGGCGCCGTGGTTGTTGAAGCCCATCCGGTTGATGAGGGCGCGGTCCTCGATGAGACGGAACAGGCGCGGACGCTCGTTGCCGGGCTGGGGCTTCGCCGTGATCGTGCCGACCTCGACGTGGCCGAAACCGAGCAGGCCGAGGCCGCCGATGCCGCGGGCGTCCTTGTCGAACCCGGCGGCGAGGCCGAAGCGCGACGGGAAGTGGATGCCCATCGTCGTGATGCCGTCAGCAGCTGCCGGGCGGGAGTACCGCTCGACCAGACCGCCGACGAACGGCACGTGCGGCAGCGCCTTGATGACGGCGAACGCCAGGTGGTGGGCCCGCTCGGGGTCCATCTTGGCGAAGACCGACCGGAAGACGACGGCGTACCCGGACCGGACCAGGCCTTCCGCGACCCCGCTCACGCGCCGGCACCCGCCGGCGAGCCGGCGGCACCCGAAGGCGCGCCCGCAGCGTGGTGGTCACGGCGGAGCTGGCTGATGGCGTCCTCGAAGTCCTCGAGCGAGTCGAAGGCCTGGTAGACGCTGGCGAACCGCAGGTACGCGACCTCGTCCAGCTCACGGAGCGGCGCGAGGATCGCGAGGCCGATGTCGTTCGCGTCGATCTGGCTCGAGCCGGACGACCGCACGGTCTCCTCGACGCGCTGCGCGAGCACGGCCAGGTCGCCGTCGGTGACCGGGCGCCCCTGGCAGGCCTTGCGCACGCCGGAGACGATCTTGTCGCGGCTGAAGGGTTCGGTGACGCCGTTGCGCTTGACGACGTTGAGCGACGCGGTCTCGGTGGTCGAGAAGCGTCGTCCGCAGTTCGGGCACTGTCGACGGCGGCGGATGGAGGTTCCGTCGTCGCTCGTCCGTGAGTCGACGACGCGGGAGTCCGGGTGGCGGCAGAAAGGGCAGAACATGTCGTCGCCCAGGCTATCGGTTCGTGCGCTCCGTCACGGCGGCGCCGTGCGCGGGGAGCTGCTCCTCGGTCGACAGCGCGACGATGTGCGCGGCGACCTCGTCGAGCGCCGACGCCGAGTACCGGATGACCTGCTGCGGCCGCAGGAACGTCGACGCGGACAGCCCGGAACCGAAGCGCGCCTGGCCGCCTGTGGGCAGCACGTGGTTCGACCCGGCCAGGTAGTCCCCCAGGCTGACGGGCGTGCTCGGCCCGACGAACACCGCTCCGGCGGCGTCGATGTCGGCGAGCACCGCGTCGTCGTCGGCCGTCTGGATCTCGAGGTGCTCCGGCCCGTACGCGTTGCTCACGGTCGCGGCGTCGGCGAGCGAGTCCACCAGCACGATCGCGGACTGCGGTCCGTCCAGGGCGGTCTGGAGGCGCGCAGCCGTCCCGAGCACCGCCGTGCGTTCCGGGATGGCGGCTTCGACCGCATCGGCGAACGTCGCCGACGTCGTCACCAGCACGCTGCCGGCCTGCTCGTCGTGCTCGGCCTGGCTGATGAGGTCGGCGGCGACGAACCCGGGGTCGGCGGTCTCGTCGGCGATCACGAGGATCTCCGTCGCGCCGGCCTCGGCGTCGATGCCGACGACACCGCGCACCAGGCGCTTCGCGGCGGCCACGTAGTTGTTGCCAGGACCGGTGACCAGGTCGACGGGCTCGAGGTCGATCGCGGGGACGCCGTACGCCAGCGCGCCGATCGCGCCGGCACCGCCCATCGCGTAGACCTCGTCGATGCCGAGCAGTCCGGCCGCGGCCAGGATCGTCGGGTGGACCGCACCGCCGTGGTCGCGCTGCGGCGGGGACACGAGTGCGATCGAGCGGACCCCGGCGACCTGTGCGGGCACGACGTTCATGACGACGCTCGACGGGTAGACGGCCTTGCCGCCGGGCACGTAGAGGCCGACGCGGCGCATCGGCTGCCAGCGTTGGTGCACCTCGGCGCCGTCGGCGAGCGTGGTGACGGAGCCGGCCGGCACCTGTGCGGCGCTGGCGGCTCGGACGCGGCGGATGGCTTCGTCGAGCGCTTCCCGCAGTTCGGGGGTCAGCCCGGCGACGGCTGCCGCGATCTCGGCGACCGGCACCCGGACGTTCGCCGGGGCGCCGCCGTCGAAGCGTTCGGCCTGGTCGTGCAGTGCGTCCGCTCCGCGGTGTCGGACGTCCTCGACCAGCTCACGGGCGGCGTCGACCGCGTGCGAGACGTCACCCACGGCGCGCGGCATGAGTCGGAGGAGTTCGGCACGGGCGGGCAGGCCGCCGCGGAGGTCGATTCGCTGCATCATCAGGGAACAAGCCTACCGAGGTGACGTGGGCGTCCGCCGTCCGACGAGTGCGTCGACGACCGGCCGGTGGTGTGCCACGGCCGCGGCGTCCCAGACACCGAGCAGGTGCAGTGTGGCGATGCGGAACACGAGCGCCCGGGTCAGCAGCGACGTCCATTCCGGCTCGTCTGCCTCGGCCGCAGCCCCATGCGCGGTCCTGCCGAGGGCTGCCAGTCGCCCGACCGGGAAGCCGTGCCAGCAGACAGCGTCGACGGCTGCGATCGCTGCGCCGAACTCCGCTGGACGCCAGTACGGCGGCCAGTCGATGATCGTCGGCGGCTGCCCGTCAGCGAACAGCACGTTGCCGAGCAGGTCACCGTGGACCAGCTGCGACGGCGCTCGGACCGGCCGGAACGCCGCGGCGAGCCGGGCGAGGATCGGGTCCGCCGGCAGCGGTTCCTCGCCCCACGCCATCCGGTCGGCACGGGCCCACGGGGCGGTGACGGCGCCGGGATCCGTGCCGAGGAACGCGGGCCGCTCCAGGCCGGCGATCGCGCGGTGGAAGGCACGGCCCGCCCGGATCACGTCCTCGACGCGGGACTCGTCGGCCGCACCGGGCACGAACTCCCACGCCTCCCAGTCCCCCGACCTCCAGCTGCCGTCGCGGGCGGCCACGGGCCGAGGCGTGCGGAACTCAGCCGGGTGCTCGGACTCCGCTGCGTGTTCGAGTTCCGCCAGGACGCCGGCACGCCAGTCGGTCACCGCCGGATCGTCGTGGGGCCGGAGGACGATGCCCTCGGCACGCCAGGTCAGCCCGCGCCCGCCCGCGAGCGGCACAGGCGTGGACTCGGCGACCCCGAAGGCACGCAGCACCTCGGCGCCGGGAACGCTCCCGTCGGCTCCGGTCACGCGGTCCGCAACACCTTCGCCATCGGACGGCCCTTCGCGACCTCGTCGACGAGCTTGTCGAGGTACCGGATCTGCCGCATGAGCGGGTCGTCGATCTCCTCGATCCGCACTCCGCAGATCACGCCCGTGATGAGCGGCGCGTTCGGGTGCAGCTGCGCGGCGACGAAGAAGTCCTCGAACGTGGTCTCGTCCGCCAGGTGCCGTGCGAGCGCTGCGTCGTCGAACCCGGTCAGCCACGTGATGACGGCGTCGAGATCACCCTTCGTGTGGCCCTTCCGCTCCACCTTCGCCAGGTAGTGCGGGTAGACCGCCGCGAAGGGCGCCCCGAAGATCCGGTGTCCGGCCACGATCACATCCCTGCTACACCAGACAGCGCGGCCCGAGCAGGCTCTTCAGCTCGCCGAACAGGTCGGGTGTCAGGTTCACCGGGAACGGCAGCTCGAACGTGCGCGCGACGTCGTCCTTCAGCAGCTT
The DNA here is from genome assembly GCF_902706105.1 of Curtobacterium sp. 18060. Taxonomy (NCBI): domain Bacteria; kingdom Bacillati; phylum Actinomycetota; class Actinomycetes; order Micrococcales; family Microbacteriaceae; genus Curtobacterium; species Curtobacterium sp. 18060. Next base: position 32,674 of record NZ_CACSJV010000023.1, read on the forward strand.
CAGCCGGACCTCGGTCTCGCCCTGGTGCCGTCCGAGCACTGCGGCGAGCTCCGTCACCGTGGAGGTGGTGGCCTGCCGCTCCGGCAGCGACAACGTGAGCGGACCGGAGCCCATCGCGTCGCCGATCGCCGGCTGGAACATGCTCACCGCGTGCAGGGCCTTGCCGTCGTCGCGGACGTTCACGCGCCCGCGCAGGACCACGATCGAGTCGGCCACGAGCGACGGTCCGAACTCCTGGTAGGTCTTGCCGAGGAACATCACGCCGATCTGGCCGCCGAAGTCCTCGATGTCGACGATGCCGTACGGGTTGCCGCTCGTCTTCGCCACCCGGTGCTGCACGCTCGTCAACAGCCCCGCGACCGTGACGGTCTCCCCCTCGACCGAGTCGTCGGCCGCGATGAGGTCGGCGATGGTGATCGACTGGTGCTTCGCGAGCTCGATCTCGAGACCCGCGAGCGGGTGGTCAGAGACGTAGAGCCCCAGCATGTCGCGCTCGAACGCGAGCTTGTCGCGCTTGGACCACTCCGGACGGTCGGGCACCTGCGACACCGGACCGGTGGCCGGCGACTCCTCGGCGACCTCGGCGAACAACGAGTCGAAGTCGAAGCCGACGTTGCCGTGGGCCTCGTCGCGCTTGACCTTGACGGCGCCTTCGACCGCGCCCTCGTGGATCTCGACCAGGGCGCGGCGGGAGTCGCCGAACTCGTCGAAGGCACCCGCCTTGATGAGCGACTCGACGGTCCGCTTGTTCGCCGACGAGATCGGGATCTTGCGCAGGAAGTCGTGGAACGACTCGAACGCGCCCTTGTCGGTGCGGGCCTTCACGATGTCGTCGACGACGTTGAACCCGACGTTGCGGATCGCACCCATGCCGAACCGGATGTCCTCACCGACAGCGGCGAAGAAGCCGATCGACTCGTTGACGTCCGGCGGCATGACCTTGATGCCCATGCGGCGGCACTCGTTCAGGTACAACGCGAGCTTGTCGCGGGCATCGCCCACCGAGGTGAGCAGCGCCGCCATGTACTCGGCCGGGTAGTGCGCCTTGAGGTAGGCGGTCCAGAACGAGACGACACCGTACGCGGCGGAGTGCGCCTTGTTGAAGGCGTAGTCGGAGAACGGCAGCAGGATGTCCCACAGCATCTTGATCGCCGCGGCCGAGTAGCCGTTGTCCAACATGCCCTTCTCGAAGCCCGCGTACTGCTTGTCGAGCTCGGACTTCTTCTTCTTGCCCATCGCGCGGCGGAGGATGTCCGCCTGGCCGAGGGAGAACCCCGCGACCTTCTGCGCGATGGCCATGACCTGCTCCTGGTAGATGATCAGGCCGTAGGTCCCGCCGAGGATCTCCGCCAGGGGCTCTTCGAGCTCCGGGTGGATCGGCGTGATCGCCTGCTCGCCGTTCTTGCGGAGCGCGTAGTTCGTGTGCGAGTTCGCACCCATGGGGCCCGGACGGTACAGGGCGATGAGCGCGGAGATGTCCTCGAAGTTGTCGGGCTTCATCAGGCGCAGCAGCCCGCGCATCGGCCCGCCGTCGAGCTGGAAGACACCGAGTGTGTCACCGCGCTGCAGGAGCGCGTACGCCTCGGGGTCCTCGAGTCCCATGGTCTCGAGGTCGAGCTCGATGCCACGGTTGTTCTTGATGTTGTCGAGGGCGTCACTGATGATCGTGAGGTTGCGGAGCCCCAGGAAGTCCATCTTGATCAGGCCGAGCGACTCCGCTGCCGGGTAGTCGAACTGCGTGACGACCTGGCCGTCCTGCTCCCGCTTCATGATCGGGATGATGTCGATGAGCGGATCGCTCGACATGATGACGCCGGCCGCGTGCACGCCCCACTGGCGCTTCAGCCCCTCGAGCCCGAGCGCGGTGTCGAAGACGGTCTTCGCCTCGGGGTCGTTCTCGACCACGGTGCGGACGTCGACGGCTTCCTTGTAGCGCGGGTGGTCCTTGTCGAAGATCCCGGTGAGCGGGATGTCCTTGCCCATCACGGGCGGCGGCATCGCCTTGGTGAGCTTCTCGCCCATGCCGAACGGGAACCCGAGGACGCGCGAGGAGTCCTTCAGCGCCTGCTTCGCCTTGATCGTGCCGTACGTGACGATCTGCGCGACGCGCTCCGACCCGTACTTCTCGGTGACGTACTTGATCGCCTCACCGCGGCGCCGGTCGTCGAAGTCGACGTCGAAGTCGGGCATCGAGACGCGGTCCGGGTTCAGGAACCGCTCGAAGATCAGGCCGTGCCGGATCGGGTCGAGGTCGGTGATGCGCATCGCGTACGCGACCATCGAGCCGGCACCGGAACCACGGCCGGGACCGACGCGAATGCCGTTGTTCTTCGACCACAGGATGAAGTCGGAGACCACGAGGAAGTACCCCGGGAACCCCATCTGGTTGATGATGCCGACCTCGTAGTCGGCACGCTCCTGCACCTCGGCCGGGATGCCGTCCGGGTACCGGTAATCCAGCCCCTTCGCGACCTCCTTCTCGAACCAGGAGTGCTCGGTCTCGCCCGCCGGCACCGGGAACTTCGGCATGTAGTTCGCCGAGGTGTCGAACTCGACGTTGCACCGCTCGGCGATGAGCAGCGTGTTGTCGCAGGCCTCGGGGTTGTCGCGGAAGACGTGCCGCATCTGCTGCGGGGACTTCAGGTAGAACTCGTCGGCGTCGAACTTGAACCGGTTCGGGTCGTTCAGCGTCGAACCCGACTGCACGCAGAGCAGGGCGGCGTGCGACTTGGCGTCGTGCGAGTGCGTGTAGTGCAGGTCGTTCGTGCCGACCAGCGGGATGTCGAGGTCCTTCGCCAGCCGGATCAGGTCGCTCATGATCCGACGCTCGATCTCGAGTCCGTGGTCCATGACCTCGGCGAAGTAGTTCTCCTTGCCGAAGATGTCGCGGTAGTCGGCGGCGGCCTTGACGGCTTCGTCGTACTGGCCGAGGCGCAGGCGCGTCTGGACCTCGCCCGACGGGCACCCCGTCGTGGCGATGATGCCCTCGTGGTACTCCTCGAGCAGCTCGATGTCCATGCGCGGCTTGAAGTAGTAGCCCTCGAGCGACGCCTTCGACGACAGCCGGAACAGGTTGTGCATGCCCGTCGTGTTCTCGGCGAACATCGTCATGTGCGTGTACGAGCCAGCACCGGAGACGTCGTCCCCACCGCCGTCGCCCCACCGCACACGGGTCTTGTCCGTGCGGTGCGTCCGGGGGGTGATGTACGCCTCGGTCCCGATGATCGGCTTGACGCCGCCGGCCTTGGCGGCCTTCCAGAACTCGAAGGCGCCGAACATGTTGCCGTGGTCGGTCACCGCCACGGCCGGCATGCCCTGCGCAGCGGTCTCCTGCACGAGGTCGCCGAGCCTGGCAGCGCCGTCGAGCATCGAGTACTCGCTGTGCACGTGCAGGTGGACGAAGGAGTCGGAATCCGCCACGGAACCTCCGGTCGAACGAGCTGCTTGCGGGACGCGAACAGCCTAACCGCGACCGCGGACAAATCCGCGCGTGTCCGAGCGGTCCGATGCCGAGGTCGCACGACAAGCCGGGCGCAGTCCGGCGAGGGTGCAGGAACGTGTCCGCACGGCGGTGGAGCCCGCACGCGGCGGACGGGAGGCACGGGGCGGCGTCGCCACGGGCCTCCCGTCCGGGGTGTGAACGTGACGGATGCGGCACGCCCGTCGCTCCCCCGTCGAGGTTCCACAACACGCCGCGTGCGCTCCGCCGGGGTTCCACAGACCGACGCACAGCGCGCCGACATGCCGAGATTTCGGAACCTCGGCGACCGACGCGACGACGCGAACCACGCGACCGGCGCGCGCGCTTCAGGACGAAGCGGCTCGGATGCGGTCGAGCGCGAGGCGCAGGTCGTCGGGGTACTCCGCCTGGAACGACACCCACTCGCCGGTGCGCGGGTGGTCGAAACCGAGTCGCACGGCGTCGAGCCACTGGCGGGTCAGCCCGAGCTCCTGCGCCAGGACCGGGTCGGCGCCGTACATCGTGTCGCCGACCAGCGGGTGGCGGGTCGCGGCCATGTGCACGCGGATCTGGTGGGTGCGCCCGGTCTCGAGGTGCACCTCGAGCAGGGTCGCCGACCGGAACGCCTCGAGGGTCTCGTAGTGGGTGACGCTCGGCTTGCCGTCGGCGGTGACCGCGAACTTCCAGTCGCTCGACGGGTGCCGGCCGATCGGGGCGTCGACGGTGCCGGAGGTCGGGTCGGGGTGCCCCTGCGCGAGTGCGTGGTAGACCTTCTCGACCGTGCGCTCCTTGAACGCCCGCTTGAGGTGGGTGTACGCGAGCTCGGTCTTCGCGACGACCATGAGTCCCGACGTGCCGACGTCGAGGCGGTGCACGATGCCCGCACGCTCGGCGGCGCCCGAGGTCGCGATGGTGAACCCAGCTGCGGCGAGGCCCCCGGGCACAGTCGGGCCGTCCCAGCCGGGCGAGGGGTGTGCGGCGACGCCGACGGGCTTGTCGACGACGACGATGTCCTCGTCGTCGTGCACGATCGTCATCCCGGGCACGGCCGCCGGCACGATGCGCGGCGGCTCCTTCGGGGACCACTCGACCTCGAGCCACGAGTCGGCGTGCAGGCGGTCGGACTTGTCGACGGGGACGCCGTCGACCCGGACCCCACCGGCGGCGACCACGTCGGCCGCGAACGAGCGGCTGAACCCGAGGAGCTTCGCGATGGCGGCGTCGACACGCTCGCCGGCGAGCCCGTCGGGGACGGGAAGGGAACGCGACTCGCTCACGTGGCGTCGTGCCCCAGCGCGTCGCGCCGGTCGCCGTCGTTCGGCCTGGAGGCGCGGGTCGGCTCGTCGACAGCAGCGTCAGCTGACGAGAACGCGGCCCCACCGTCGAGCGGCTCCGTCGTGTCCGCCTGCGCAGCGCGCTTGGCGGACACCGTGCGGGACCCGTCGAGGTTCACCCCGAGGATCACCAGCAGCACGAAGACCACCATGCTGATGCAGATGAACGAGTCGGCGACGTTGTAGATGGCCGGCATCATCCACGGCGTCGAGATGAAGTCGACCACGTGGCCGCGGCCGAAGCCGGGCTCACGGAAGAGTCGGTCGATCAGGTTGCCGAGCGCGCCGCCCAGCAGCATGCCGAGCACGACGGCCCACCACATCGACCGGATCCGACGCGAGTAGATGATGATCGCGACGACGACCGCCGCCGAGATGATCGAGAACACCCACGTCATGTTCACCGCGAAGGAGAACGCAGCCCCGGGGTTCCGGACGTACAGGAACTGGAGCGCCCCGCCCAGGATCGGGACGGGGGTGCCGTACGGCAGGTTCGCGACGACCAGTGCCTTCGCGACCTGGTCGAACGCCACCACCACGACAGCGGCGAAGGCCAGTGCCGCGATAGCGCGGACACTGACCTTCGCTCGTGATGCTGGTCGCGACAACGTCAGTTGCCGAAGCCCTGCGCCGATGCCGGCGCCGGGGTGAGACCGGACTGCTCGTTCGAGGAGTCGAGCTCGGAGAGCTGCCCCTGGATGTAGCTCTTGAGCTGGGCGCGGTAGTCGCGCTCGAACGTCCGGAGCTCGTCGATCTTGCCCTCGAGCTGGCGCTGCTCCTGCTCGAGCACCTGGACACGCTGACGGTTCGTGTTCTCGGTGTCGGCGATGATCTGGCGCTGCTTGGCCTCGGCCTCGGAGACGAGACGCGCTGCCTGGGCGGTGCCCTCGGCGATGAGCGCGTCGCGCTTCTCGACGCCTTCGCGGACGTGCTCCTCGTGGAGACGACGCGCGAGCGTCAGGAGGTTCGTGGTGCCCTCGGTGTCCTCGTCCGCCGGGACCGTGGTCGCCGGGGCGGCCGCTGCGACCGGAGCGGGCTCGGGAGCCGCCTCGACCGGGGCCGGCACGGGCTCCGGCTCGGGTTCTGCCGCGGGAGCGGGCTGCTCGGCCTGCGCCGACTGCGGGGCCGACTCGGCCGCCTGCAGGCGCTGGCGGAGCTCGTCGTTCTCCGCGGTCAGGCGACGCAGCTCGACCACGACCTCGTCGAGGAAGTCGTCGACCTCGTCCTGGTCGTAGCCCTCGCGGAACTTCGTCGGCTGGAACCGCTTGTTGACTACGTCTTCCGGCGTCAAAGCCATTGCCGTCACCTCAATAGAACTGCTGAACGTGTGGAACCACTTGCGTCGTGACCGAACTTACCAGTCACCACGTGTGGTGCGGATGCCGCGCCGGAGGCGAGCATCGATCCCGACCACCGTACACCGACGACGGGGAGGAACGACGACCACTGCATCGGCGCGGCGCGTGTCGCGGACCTGGATCGGGTCAGACCGCGACGGCGATGCCGTTGACGACGACCCGGGCGATGATCACGACGAGCATGACGATCGTCCAGCCGAAGTCGAGTGCCACCGGCCCCATGCGGAGCGGCGGCAGGACCCGCCGAACCGCGCGGATCGGCGGATCGGTGATCGTGTAGACGAACTCGGAGACCACGAGCAGTCCCCCGCGCGGCCGCCAGGACCGGTTGAAGTTCTGCACGAGGTCGAGCGCGAACCGCCCCCACATGACGAAGAAGTACAGCAGGAGGGCGAGGGAGATGATCCCTAGGATCACGGACACGATGGGGCTCGCTCGTCTCGGGCGAGTGCCGTCATGCGACGACGCTCACGGGCGGGTGGCCGGGGGACGGCTCAGGACTGGGCGAAGAAGTTCGCCTCGATGTCGGACTCTACCTCAGCCGGCTCACCGCTCACTGCGACGTGTGCGGGCGACAGCAGGAAGACCTTGTTGGTGACGCGCTCGATCTTGCCGTACAGGCCGAGTGACAGGCCGGAGGCGAAGTCGATCATGCGTCGGGCGTCGTTCTCGGTCATCTGCGAGAGGTTGATGATGACGGGGATCCCGTCGCGGAAGCTCTCGGCGATGGACTGGGCGTCCTTGTACTCGCGCGGGTGGACGGTGAGGATCTCGTTCATTTCCTGGACCGGGGTCGCCTTCTGTGCGGTCGTGTGCGAGCGGCGGAGCGGAGTGACCTGGGCGCCGCGCTGGTGGGTGTGCGTCTTCGCGGGAGCGGCGGCCGGGGCCGCTGCCGGAGCTGCGGCGGCCGCGGGAGCGTCCGCCGGGGCGGGGGCATCCTGCGGTGCTGCGGCCGGAGTGGCGGGAGCCTGCTGGCGCGCGGGCGCGGCCTGCTGCGGCTGCTCGTCCTCGTAGTCGAGTTCCTCGTCGGCGAGGCCGAGGTAGACCATCGTCTTCTTCAGCGGGTTGGCCATGGTTCCTCCGGAGGTTGGTGCACGTGGATGCCCTGCAACGAGGCTAGGGTGCCGCCGGCCGATTTCCCGTGATTGCGGTACCGATCCGCAGGTGTGTCGCGCCCTCGAGCACGGCGTCGGCGTAGTCGCCGCTCATGCCGGCCGAGATGTCGGTGGCGCCGGGCTCGAGCGCCACGACCCGGTCCGAGATCGCCCGCAGCCGAGCGAACGCCGCACGGGGCTCCTCGTCCAGCGGCGCGACGGCCATGACCCCGCGCAACCGGATGGTGCCGGTCTCGAGCACGCGTGCGGCCATCGCTTCGACGTCGTCCGGTTGCACGCCGCCGCGGCCGGGGTCGTCGGTCAGGTTGACCTGCACGAACCCGTCGATGACCGGTGGATCCGGCTCGGCCTCGGTCGGCGCGAAGGCATCCACGACCGACGTGCGGTCGAGGGACTGCACGACGTGCGCGTAGCGACGGACCTGCCGGGCCTTCTTCGACTGCAGCTGCCCGATGAAGTGCCAGGTCAGGCCGAGGTCGGCGAGCTCCGCGGCCTTGGCCTGTGCCTCCTGGTGGCGGTTCTCACCCACGTCGGTGACGCCGAGTGACGCCAGCGCACGGACGAGGGACGCCGGGTGGTACTTCGTGACGACGATCAGCGTGAGGTCGTCGGCCGAGCGCCCTGCGGCGCGCGCCGCGTCGGCGATGCCACTTCTGACGGACGCGAGACGCGCCTCCAGTCCGTCGTCGTGGGACGAGGCGGACGGGAGGCGCGGATCACCTGCCATGGAGCGGTTACTTCAGGAAGTCGGGGACGTCGAGCTCGTCGTCGTCGTCGAACGCCGGGTCGGCGGCGCGCTGCACCGGCGGCTGGTGTTCCTGCGAGGCCCAGGAGGGGCTCGACGTGCTGGAGTCCTCGATCGCACCGGTCGAGGCGGCGACGGGGGCCGTCGCGCTCGACTCGGGGTCGACGTAGCTCGAGCGACGCTCCTTCTGCTGCTGCGCCGGCTCGCCGCCGTCGAAGCCCGCGGCGATGACGGTCACGCGGACCTCGTCGCCGAGGGTGTCGTCGATGACCGCACCGAAGATGATGTTCGCCTCGGGGTGCACGGCTTCCTGCACCAGCCGCGCGGCGTCGTTGATCTCGAAGATGCCGAGGTTCGAGCCACCCTGGATCGAGAGCAGCACACCGTGCGCTCCGTCGATCGAGGCCTCGAGCAGCGGGGACGCGACGGCGAGCTCGGCGGCCTTGATGGCACGGTCGGCGCCGCGCGACGAGCCGATGCCCATGAGCGCGGAACCCGCACCCTGCATGACGGACTTGACGTCGGCGAAGTCGAGGTTGATGAGACCCGGGGTGGTGATGAGGTCGGTGATGCCCTGCACGCCGGCGAGGAGCACCTGGTCGGCCGTGGCGAAGGCCTCGACCATCGAGATGCCGCGGTCGCTGATCTCGAGCAGGCGGTCGTTCGGCACGACGATGAGCGTGTCGACCTCGTCCTTGAGCCCGGCGACACCGTTCTCGGCCTGGGACTGGCGACGCTTGCCCTCGAAGCTGAACGGCTTCGTGACGACGCCGATGGTGAGGGCGCCGATCGACTTGGCGATGCGGGCGACGACGGGCGCACCACCCGTGCCGGTCCCACCGCCTTCACCGGCGGTCACGAAGACCATGTCGGCACCGGCGAGGGCCTCTTCGATCTCCTCGGCGTGGTCCTCGGCGGCACGACGGCCGACCTCAGGGTCCGCGCCGGCGCCGAGGCCGCGGGTGATCTCGCGGCCGACGTCGAGCTTGACGTCGGCGTCGCTGAGCAGGAGCGCCTGCGCGTCGGTGTTGATCGCGATGAACTCGACGCCACGGAGGCCGAGTTCGATCATCCGGTTGACGGCGTTGACGCCGCCGCCGCCGACACCGACGACCTTGATGACGGCGAGGTAGTTGTGGTTCGTGGTCACGTCAGTCAGGCCTCCGGTTGAACCCTCAACCTCTACTTGAAGTTCAGGGGCAATGCTGGTAGATGTGGTGCTGGCTTCGACGCTACGGGTGGGTTCCGCGCACTGTCGCCCCGCCACGCCGCGTGTCGCCGATCAGGTCGGCAATTCAGTCCTTCGCGCGGATCACGCCGTTGTCCGGTGCGGACACGTCGTACTCGACCACGACACCCGGGTTCCGCGCCGCGTGGTCCTTCACCAGGGCGGCGAGCAGCGCGGCCTTCGCCTCGGAGTCGTCGGGGCTCCCCCACACGACGGTCGAGCCGTCCTTGAGCGTCAGGGTCACGTCGTCGGCGGTGGACCCGGCGACCCGCGTGACCTGCGATCGGACGGTCGACGGCAGCGCCAGCACGACCTCGGTCATCGTGCGGAAGCTCGAGGACCCGAGGCGCGCACGGGCGATGTCGGCGAGCGGCATGGTGGCTGGACGCTGCGGCGACGACTGCACGACGATGCCGGCCGGGTCGACGAGGTCGAACGAGCTGCCGGACTTCACGGCGACGACGGGCGTGCGCTCGGTCACCGTCACGACGAGGGTGTGCGGCGGGGCCTCTTCGGTCACGTAGCTCTCGATGAGCGGGAAGCCGGCGATGTCCTGCTTGATCTCGTCGAAGTCGAGCCGCGCGAGCGGGGTGCCGATCTGGTCGGACAGGGCCTGCCGCAGCGCGGTCTCGTCGACGCGGTTGGTGCCCTTGACCTCGATCGTCCGCAGGGCCATCAGCGGCGAGAACACCGCCACCAGGATCGAGACGCCGAGCACGAGCACGATGCCGGCCGCGGTGATCCACGCGGCACGACGGTGGCGGCTGCGCCGGGTGAACCGCCGCACCTCGGCCCGCTCGAGCAGGCGACGGCGACGCTTCGCGATGCGCGCCTCACGCGCGGTCTCGGCAGCGCGGACGCCGGCACCGATGGGTGCGTCGTCGTGCTGGACCGGCCGGGAGGCACTGCCCGCGTCGAGCACGTCGGTCACGGTCGCGTCGTGCTCGCGTGCACTGCCCGCCGCGCCCCCGGACGGTCGTCGCGCCCCGTCTCCTCGGGGCGCGTTGCCCGCGTCGGGGCGCGGGTCGCGGTGCTCCTCGTCCGGTGTGTACTCGCGCAGGCGGTCGGCGACGGCACCGAAGCCGGCGCCGACGCGGCGGCCGGCCGCGCCCGCGAGGGCGCCGACGCGGTCGCGCGTCGAGTCGGCGGCATCTGTGGTCGGATCCGCGCCCGCGGACGGCCGTCGCGCCCCGGTGCTCGGGGGCGCACCGACCGCTGGGGGGCGCGATCCGGAGGAACCGGGTGCGGGAGTGACGGCCGGGGCCTCGTCGACCGCAGCCGACTCGTCGGGAGTGGGACGGGCCTCCCGGTCGTCGGGTGTGCGCCCACGGAAGGGGAGCCGCGGCATCGAGGGGCCACGACGCTGCCGGGGCGCGTCGGCGCCCTCGACCGGGGCGTCCCTGCGGGCGTCCCCCTCGTCGAACCCCTCGGGTCGCCTCACCGGCCCAACGCTCCCAACACCTGCGGGATGATCCGGTACACGTCACCGCAGCTGAGCGTCATGATGATGTCGCCGTCGCGGGCGACCGCGGCGGCACGGGCGGCGGCCTCGTCCCAGTCCGGCAGGAACTCCACGCGGGACTGGTCGGCGAAGCGCTCCTGCACCAGGGCGCCGGTGACGCCGGGCTCCGGGTCCTCGCGCGCGCCGTAGACGTCGAGGACCACCGTGTGGTCGGCGAGCTCCTCGTAGACCCGCGCGAAGTCACCGGCCATCAGACGGGTGCGGGAGTACAGGTGGGGCTGGTGGATCGCGATGATGCGGCCGTCGCCGACGACGTTGCGGGCGGCCTTGAGCGCCGCGGCGACCTCGGTCGGGTGGTGCGCGTAGTCGTCGTAGACCGACACCCCGCGCTCGACACCGTGCAGTTCGAAGCGGCGCTGGGTGCCGCCGAAGGCCTCGAGCCCGCGGATCGCGTCGGCGGCGCTCACTCCCAGACCGGTCAGGACCGCGAAGGCACCGACGGCGTTGATCGCGTTGTGCCGGCCCGGCACGCGGAGGGTCAGGTGGTGTGCCTCGCCGCCGGCGCGGAACGCGACCTCGACGCCCGCGGACTCGATGATCCGCTCGATGCGCACGTCGGCGTCGACGGCCTCGCCGAAGGTGACGACCTCGGGGGCGTCGGCACGCGCGCGGATGCCCGCCGTGACCGTCTTCGCACCGGCGTCGTCGCCCGAGATGACGACGCGCTCGCTCGCCTTCGCGGCGAACTCGACGAACGCCTCGGTGAAGGCCTCCTCGCTGCCGTAGTGGTCGAGGTGGTCGGCGTCGACGTTCGTGATCAGGGCCACGGCGACGTCGTAGAGCAGGAACGAACCGTCGGACTCGTCGGCCTCGACCACGAACAGGTCGCTCGAGCCCGGCGCCGAGCTCGTGCCGAGCGACTGGATGACGCCGCCGTTGACGAAGCTCGGGTCGAGGCCGAGCTCGACCATCGCGGTGACGATCATGCCGGTCGAGGTGGTCTTGCCGTGCGCGCCGGCGACCGCGACGAGGCGGTGCTCGGCGATGAGGGCGGCGAGGGCCTGGGACCGGTGCAGCACCGGCAGGCCGCGGCGCTGCGCCTCGAGCAGTTCGGGGTTGTCTGGCCAGAGCGCGCTCGTGACGACGATCGTGTCCGCGTCGCCGACGTTCGCGGCGTCGTGGCCGATGTGCACCGCGGCGCCGAGGTCGCGCATGATGCCAGTCGTCTCGGTCTCGCGGGAGTCGCTGCCCGTCACGCGGTGACCGGCGGCGAGGAACATCCGGGCGATGCCGCTCATGCCGGCGCCGCCGATGCCGACGAAGTGCACGGTGCCGAGGTCGTCCGGGATCGGCTGCGTCAGGTCCGGCTTGATGGTCATGGTTCCTCCGTGGTGCTGGCGGCGCCGTTGCCTCGTGCGGTTCCTCGTGCGGCACCTCGTTCGGTGCCTCGTGCTGCGTCCAGGACGAGGTCGGTCATCCGGTCCGCGCCGTCGCGGTGTCCGACGCTGCCCGCCCGGACCGTCATGTCCGCGATGCGGGCCCGGTCCTGCAGGATGGTCAGGAGCTGGAACGTCACCCAGTCGGGGTCGAATTCCCCGTCCGCCACGAGCACGGCTCCCCCGGCGTCGACGACGTCCTTCGCGTTGTGCCGCTGCTCGCCGTTGCCGACAGGGTACGGCACGAGCACGCTCGGCAGCCCGACCGCGGTGAGCTCGCAGACCATGCCGGCGCCGGAGCGGGACACGACGAAGTCGCTCGCCGCGTACGCCAGGTCCATCCGGTCGCAGTAGGCGAGCACGTGGTAGCCGTCGAGGTCGCTCGGACCGATGTCCGACGCAGCACCGACGACGTGCAGGACCTGCCAGCCGGCGCCCACGATGGTCGCCGCGGACTTGTTGATCGTGCGGTTGATGCTGCGGGCGCCCGAGGAACCACCCGTGACGAGGAGCACCGGGCGAGCCGGGTCGAGCCCGAACTCGGCGAGGGCCTCGGCACGGCTGGCACGGCGGTCGAGCGACTCGATCTCGCGCCGGAGCGGCATGCCTACGACCCGGCCGTGCCGCAGTCGGGTGTTCGAGAAGGTCAGGCCGACGTGCTCGGTGAGGAACGCGGCGAGGCGGTTCGCCAACCCCGGCTTCGCGTTCTGCTCGTGCACGACGATCGGGGTGCCGGTGCGCCGGGCCGCGATGTACGCCGGCGCCGCCGCGTAGCCGCCGACGCCGAGGACGACCTCGACCTCGTGCTCGCAGATGATCTGCTCGGTGCGCTTGACGGCCGCGGCGAAGCGCTGCGGGAAGCGGAGGGCCGCGCCGTTCAGCTTCCGAGGGAACGGCAGGCGCGGGATCGTCAGGAGCTCGTAGCCGCGCATCGGCACCAGGCGGGACTCGAGGCCTTCGGCGGTGCCCAGGACGAGCACCTCGGCATCCGGCTCGCGCTCGGTCAGCCGGTCGGCGACCGCGAGCAGGGGGTTGACGTGTCCGGCGGTGCCCCCGCCGGCGAAGAGGTACTTGCTCACCGGAGTCGTCCGTTCGTGGTGGTGCTGTCGAGGGGCGGATTCGTGGTGCGCGGGTCGTTCTTCCCGGGCAGGTCGCGGGCGAACGACAGCACGACGCCGATCGCCACCAGGGTCATGATGAGCGCGGACCCGCCGGCCGAGATCAGCGGCAGTGGGACGCCGAGGACCGGCAGCAGGCCGAGCACGACGGCGATGTTCACGAGCGCCTGGCCGATGATCCACGCCAGGATGCCGCCCGTGACGGTCTTCACGAACGGGTCGCGGGACTGCCGGATGATCTTGATCATGCCGACGGCGAGCACGACGAACAGGGCGAGCACGACGACGGCGCCGATCAGGCCGAGCTCCTCGCCGATGATCGCGAAGATGTAGTCGTTGTCCGCCTCGGGCAGCCACGACCACTTCGCCTTGGAGTTGCCGAGTCCGACGCCGAACACGCCACCGGACGCCAGCGCCCACATGCCGTGCACGGGCTGCCAGCACAGGTCGGCGTACTGGTTCGAGTCCGTGCAGCCGGACAGCCACGCACTGATGCGCACCTGACGGGACGACGACGCCATCGTGACGAACGGCAGCATGACCGCCATCGCCGCCAGGCCGACGAGCAGGTGGCGGGCGCGGGCTCCGCCGACGTAGAGCGCACCGAGGATCAGGATGAGCATGATCATCGCGGTGCCCTGGTCGCCACCGAGGATCACGAGGCCGAGCGACAGGAGCGAGGCGATCCCGATCGGGATGAACACCTCTTTCCAGTCGTCGAGCTTGTCGCGCTTGACGTACATGATCGCGCCGATGCCGAGCACCAGGCCGAGCTTGACGACCTCGGACGGCTGCGCGGTGAACGAGCCGATGCCGATCCAGTTCCGGTTGCCCTGGACGTCGATGCCGAGCGGTGTGTACACGAGGAGCTGCAGGACGAGGGCAGCACCGAGCAACCGCATCGCCCACTTCCGCCACAGCCGTGTCGGGATCCGGCTCGCGACGAGCATGAGCGGGACACCGAGGACCGCGTACAGACCCTGGCGGGACGCTGCGCCGAAGAAGTCGTGCGTCGCGGCGTACTGCTCGACGCTCGACGACGACAGGACCATCACGACGCCGAAGACGACCAGGAAGAGCGTGACGCCGAGGATCGTGTAGAAGGTGCTGGACTCGGCGACGAAGACGTTCTTGACGGCGACGAGTGCACCGTTCGTGCGACGCGGGTTGCCCGTCGCCGGCGTGCTACGACTGTTCGGAAGATCCGTCGTCGCCATCGGCGTTGCCTCCCAGGTGCTCGTGGACCGCCGCCGCGAAACGACGCCCCCGGTCGGCGTAGGAGCCGAACTGGTCGAACGACGCAGCCGCCGGGGCGAGGAGGACCGTGTCGCCCGGCCTCGCGACCGATGCGGCATGCCGGACCGCCTCGGGCATGACCTGATCAGTGTCCGTCGTCTCCACCTGGAGCACCGGCACCCCGGACGCGTGTCGCGCGAATGCCTCCAGGACAGGGGTCCGGTCGGAGCCGATCACGACGACGGCACGGACCTCGGGGCCGAAGCGTGCGACGAGCCCGTCGACGTCGACGCCCTTGAACAGACCGCCGACGATCCACACCACGGTGTCGAACGAGGCGAGCGAGGCGGTGGCGGCGTGCGGGTTCGTGGCCTTCGAGTCGTCCACCCACGCGACGCCGGCCGACTCGGCCACGAGCTCCGTGCGGTGGTGGTCGGCGCGGAAGGCCCGGACGGCGGACTGGATCGCACTCGGCTGGACGGTGCCGGCACGGGCGAGGGCCGCGGCGGCCAGGACGTTCATCGTCATGTGCGGGCTGGCGAGCCCGGCGACCTCGAGGTCGGCGAGGGTCGACAGCTCGAGCGCGCTGTTCCGACGGTCCTCGTTGAAGGCGCGGTCGCACAGGACGTCCTCGACGATGCCGACGTCCCCCGGCGCGGGCACCCCCGGCGTGAAGCCGACGGCACGGCAGCCCTCGACGACGTCGGCGTCCTGCACCATGTCGCGCGTGACGTCGTCGGCGGTGTTGTAGACGCACGCCATCACGGTGCGCTCGTAGACCTTGGCCTTCGCGGCGCGGTACGCCGCGGCGGAGCCGTGCCACTCGAGGTGGTCGTCGGCGATGTTCAGGCAGGCGCTCGCGAGCGGCACGACCGCGCCGTCGCCCGAGGTCGCCATGTAGTGCAGCTGGTGGCTGGAGAGCTCGACCACGAGCACGTCGTAGCCGTCCGGGTCGCGGACGACGTCGAGCACCGGCACGCCGATGTTGCCGCAGGCCACGGCACGCAGTCCGCCGGCCTCGTACATCGCGGTCGTGAGCTGCGTCGTGGTGGTCTTGCCGTTCGTGCCCGTGATCGTGATCCACGGCGCCGCGACCGGACCGCGCACGACCTTGTCGCGCACGCGCCAGGCGAGCTCGATGTCGCCCCAGACCGTGCTGTTCCGGACGGACCACTCGACGGTCGCGTTGTGCGGCGGCAGACCGGGCGACACGATGACGACGTCCGGCGCCTGCTCCTGCAGCGCGGCCGGCACGGTGTCGAGCGGCGTCTGCACGAAGCGCGCGCCGATGACGTCGAGCAGGTCGACGTTGTCCGACGGCGCGTCGGACGAGTAGACCGTCACCGCACTGCCGAGCTCCACCAGCGTGTCGGCGACCGAGAACCCGGTCGCGCCGAGCCCGAGGACGGCGACGTTCAGGCCCTTCCACCCCTCGGAGTACCAGCTGTCGAGGGACTGGAGGCGGGAGGACGTGGACACCGGGTCAACCAACGCGTGCGATCCATTCGAGGTAGAAGAGGCCGACCCCCGCGGCGACGAAGAGCCCCGCGATGATCCAGAACCGGACGACGACCGTCACCTCGGCCCACCCCTTCAGCTCGAAGTGGTGGTGCAGCGGACTCATCCGGAAGATCCGCTTGCCGTGGGTGATCTTGAAGTACGCCCGCTGCAGGATGACCGAGCCGGTGACGATGAAGAACAGGCCACCGATCAGGATGAGCAGGAGCTCGGTGCGGCTGAGGATCGCGAGACCCGCCAGCGCCCCACCGAGGCCGAGCGAACCGGTGTCGCCGAGGAAGATCTGCGCCGGCGAGGTGTTGTACCAGAGGAACCCGATGAGCCCACCGCAGACCGCGGCCGCGACGACCGCCAGGTCGAGCGGGTTGCTCACGGTGTAGCAGGCGTGCTCCGTGCTCGCGTCGAGACGGGCGCCGCCGCAGATCTGGTTGGACTGCCAGAAGCCGATGATGACGTACGAGCCGATCGCCAGGATGCTCGAGCCGGTCGCGAGACCGTCGAGCCCGTCCGCGACGTTGACGCCGTTCGACGTCGACACCGTGAGCAGCACGATCCAGGCCAGGAACAGCACGGTGCCGATGACCGTGCCGAGCGCCATGAAGTCGAGCCACGGGATGTCCCGGATCGCCGAGATCATGGTCGACGCCGGGGGCTTGCCGTTCGACGTCGGCACCACCAGGGCGACCGTGGCGAAGATGACACCGACGATGACCTGGCCGAGGACCTTGGCCCATCCGCCGAGCCCGAGGCTCCGCTGGCGCCGGACCTTGAGGAAGTCGTCGATGAACCCGACGAAGCCCAGCCCCACCATGAGGAACAGCACGAGCAGGCCGGACAGGGTGATCGAGTCACGTCCGACCAGGTGGCCGACGAAGTAGCCGATCACGGCGCCGATGATGAGGACGATGCCGCCCATCGTCGCGGTGCCGCGCTTGGTGTGGTGCGACTGCGGACCGTCGTCACGGATGAACTGCCCCCACCCGAGACGGTGGAACAGCTTGATGAAGAACGGGGTGAGCAGCAACGTGAACACCAGCGACGTAGCGCCGGCGATGAGGAGCGCGATCATTCGGTGACACCTCCGAGGCGGTCGCCGAGGAATCGCAGTTCGGCCGACTTCGAGGACTTGACCAGGACCACGTCGCCGGGGCGGAGCATGTCCTGGAGTGACCGGACGGCGTCGTCGACGTCCTCGATGAACACCGATTCGCCGTCCCACGATCCCTCGAGGGTGGCGGCCTGGTGGATGGGCATCGCGCCGCGGCCGACGACCACGAGCTGTCCGATGCCGAGACGGACGACGAGCCGACCGATGCGGTCGTGCTCCTCGGTCGAGAACTCGCCGAGCTCGGCCATCTCGCCGAGCACGGCGACGGTCCGCTCCCCCGGACGCACGATCTGCGCCAGGGTCCGCAGCGCCGCCGCGGTCGAGTCCGGCGACGCGTTGTAGGCATCGTTGATGACGGTGACGCCCTCGGGGCCGCCCTGCAGCAGCTCCATGCGCCAGCGCTCGGCGCGCGTCATCGACGCGAGCGCCGCGGCGCCGTCGGCGAGCGGGACGCCCCAGCGGTGGGCGACCGTCAGGGCCGCGGCCGCGTTCATCGCGTGGTGCTCACCCAGGATCGCGAGGCGCACGTCCACGTGATCCGGGCCTCCAGGCTGGCTACGGTCCGTCGGACGGTCGCCTTCCTGATCGACGGGAGGCGCGGTGAGGGTGAAGCGGGTGCCGCTGCGGTCCGTCTCGATGCCGGTGATGCGGTAGTCGGCATCCGCCGACGTGCCGAAGCCGACCACCTGGGCGGCCGTCAGGTCGCGCATCGACGCGACCCGGTCGTCGTCGACGTTGAGCAGTGCGGTCGCGGAGGCAGGCAGGTCGGTGACCATCTCGGACTTCGCGCGCTGCGTCGCCTCGATGCCGCCGAACTCGCCGGCGTGCGCCAGGCCCACCTTGAGCACGACACCGACGTCCGGCTCGGCGATGCGGACGAGCGCCGCGATGTGGCCGACGCCACTGGCCCCCATCTCGACGACCAGGAACCGGGTGTCGTACGTGACCCGGAGCATCGAGATCGGTGCCCCGACGTGGTTGTTGAAGGACCCCTGGGGCGCGACGGTCTCGCCGTGCTGCTCGAGGATCGTCCGGAGCATGTTCTTCGTGCTCGTCTTGCCGTTCGAGCCGGTGATGCCGACGACCTTGAGCGGTGCCGGACGCCCCTCGGCGTCGACGCGGTCGGCGGATGCCATCCGGACCCGGGTGACGACCTCGTGCGCGAGCGCGGCGAGTGCTGCGTAGCCGTCCGCGACGACGACCTGCGGCGCGGTGGTCTCGACGCGCTCGGGCGTGATGACCAGCGCGGCACCCGCCTCGGTCGCGGCGGGCACGAAGCGGCGCCCGTCCGTGACCTCGCCGGGCAGGGCGAAGAAGACACTGCCGGGGCGGACCAGGCGTGAGTCGGTCTCGACCGACCCCTCCACCACCAGGTCGCCGGGCTCGGCGACGTCGGTCGCCTGGGCACCACCGATCAGCTCGCCGCCGACCGCGGTGGCGATCTCGGCGAGGGTGAGCGCGATCATCGGAGGTCCTCGGCCGGACCGGAGTTCGGCTCCCAACCGGCTTCGCGCAGGGCCTGACGGGCCTCGTCGCGTGCCGAGTAGGGGGTGCGGACCCCGGCGATGTCGCGGTAGTCCTGGTGGCCCGGGCCGGCCCAGAGGATGGAGTCGCCCTCGCCGAGCAGGCCGACGGCCAGGCGGATGGCGGCCTCGGGCGGGCTCACCTCGTGCAGCTCGTGGTCCGGGAACGCCTCGCGCGCGGCGTCGACCAGGGTCTTCCGGATCGACGCGGCGTCCTCGAAGCGGGGGTGGTGGTCGGTGACGACGAGGATGTCGCTGCCGGCCGCCGCGACGCGGGCCATGTCGCCGCGCTTCGTGGTGTCGCGGTCGCCGTCGGCGCCGAACAGCATGAGGACCTTGCCGGAGGTGAACTGGCGGACGGCAGCGAGGGTGTTCTCGAACGCGTCGGCGCTGTGGCCGAAGTCGACGTAGACGCTCGGGCCGTGCTCGCCCGAGACCCGCTCGGTCCGGCCGGGCAGGTAGCACTCGATGGCGGAGACGCGGCGCACGGCGCCGTCGCGGTCACGGTCGCTTCGCGCCTCGTGCTCGTCGCGGTCGTCTTCGTCCGGGTAGCGGCGGTGGTTGCTGTCGAGCGCGTGCGCGATGGCACCGAGCTCGAAGCCGCCCTCGACCAGCATGACGATCGCCAGTGCGGCGTTCGCGGCCATGTGCCAGCCGATCAGGGGCACACGGGTGGTGAGCTCGCGGCCCTCGGGACCGGTCAGGCGGAACTCGGTGTACGCGGCGTGCGCCTCGACGATGTCGACGTGCCACTCGGCCTCGACGTCCGGGTGCACGGTGATCGTCGTGACCGGGATGCGGGAGTCCTGCACCACGCGGTGGCCCCAGTCGGTGTCCAGCGAGACGACGCCGCGACGGGCGTGCTCGGGCTGGAACAGCGGGAGCTTCGCCTGGTAGTACTCCTCCATGTCGGCGTAGTCGTCGAGGTGGTCGTGCGACAGGTTCGTGAAGGCCGCGACGTCGAAGACGATGCCGTCGACCCGGTGGCGGCTGAGGGCCTGCGCGCTCACCTCGACGGCGACCGCGCGCACCTCGCTCTCGCGCATCCGGGCGAGGAGCGCGTGCATCTCGCTGGCCTCGGGCGTGGTGAGACGGCTCGTCACGCTGAGCGTGCCGATGTGGCGCTCGGCGGTCGAGCTCAGGCCGGTGACCAGGCCGAGCTGCTTGAGGATCCCCTCGAGGATGTACGACGTGCTCGTCTTGCCGTTCGTGCCGGTGACGGCGAACAGCTGCGGCAGGTCGGTGGCCTCGTCCGGGTGGGTGCGGTAGACCCAGGCGGACACGTCGCCCAGAGCGGCACGGGGGTCGTCCACGACGAGGACCGGCAGGCCGGCCGCTCGTGCGCTCTCCACGCCCGCGTCGTCGGTCAGGACGGCGACGGCACCGCGCTCGGCGGCCTCGGTGGAGAACTCCGCGCCGTGCCGGTTCGCACCGTGCACGCCGACGAAGACGTCACCCGGCTGCACCTCGGCGGCGCTCAGCGTGACACCGGTCGTCTCGACGGCGTCGAGGGAACCGACGACGCGGAGGCCGAACGCGTTCGCGAGTTCGGCGACCGCCCTCGGGGTCGGGTGTTCGGGCCGGAGGACCGGGGGGATCCGTGCGGACAAGTGTTCCTTCTTCCTCACCACGTGGACGGGTAGAGCTTCGCCTCGGACGCGGAGGGGGCTACTCGGTACTTCTCGAGCACCTGGGACATGAGTGTGCGGAACGCCGGAGCCGCTCCGCTCGACCACTTGTTGGTCTGCGGCTTCGTGAACGTCACCGTGACAACATACTGGGGGTCTTCGGCGGGTGCCATTCCGGCCACCGAGGTGATGCGCTGACCGCCGTAGCCCTTCGAGCCCTCGGCCACCTCGGCGGTACCGGTCTTCGCGGCGATGTTGTAGCCCGAGATCGGCTTCATGCCCACGAGCGTGCCGCCCGTGACCACGCTCTGGAGCATGTCGGTGACCTGGGTCGCAGCGTCGGCGGACACGACGCGCTGCTTCTGCACGTCGGGCGCGTCGATGGTCTTGCCGTCCGAGGTGGTGCAGCCCTTGACGAAGTGCAGCGGGATCCGGACACCGTCGTTCGCGATGGTCTGGAACACGCTGGCAACCTGGACCGCGGTCGTCGAGATGCCCTGGCCGAACATCGAGTTGATGTTCGTCTGCTGGTCCCAGTTCGGGCTCGAGCCGTAGTCCATCGACGGCTGGCCCGGGTAGTCGATCGCCGACTCCGGCTCGAACAGTCCGAACTTCTGCATGTAGTCGTACCGCTGCTGCGCCGTCAGCCGCGCGCCGAGCTCGGTGATGCCGACGTTCGACGAGTTCTGCAGGATGCCCGTCAGCGTCAGGTTCTCGGTCTCGTGGAACTCGGAGTCGTGGATCGTGCCGCCCCAGGGGAAGGTGCGCGAGTACGGCACGACCGCCTGGTCGGTGGGACTCGACTTGCCCTGGTCGATCAGGGCGGCGGCGATGGCGGCCTTGATCGTCGAACCGGGCTCGTAGGAGTCGGTGAGCGCACGGGAGCCGAACGCCCCCTTGTCGGTCGTGGCGTCGACGTCGTTCGGGTCGACCGTCGGGTAGTCGGCGACCGCGAGCAGCTCGCCCGTCTTCACGCTCGTGACCGTGGCCGTCGCCGACGCCGCCTGCAGGGTCTTCGCGGCGGACGCGATGGTCTGCTGCGCCATGTACTGCAGGTCGCTGTCGATCGTCGTGACGAGCGTGCCGCCGTCCTTGGCCTGCTTCTTCGTCACGGTGCTGCCGGGCAGCTGGACGCCGTCCTCGCCGCGCTCGTACGTCTCCGAGCCGTTCGTGCCGGCGAGGCACTTGTTGTAGGCGTACTCCAGGCCGGCCTGTGCGCCGTCGGTGCCCATGAAGCCGGTGACGTTGCCCGTGGTCGCACCCGTCGGGTACACCCGCGACGCCTGCTGCTCCTTGTAGATCCACGGGATGCCGAGGTCGGTGACGGCCTCGTAGTGCTTCACGTCGAGGCCCTTGACCAGGTACGCGAAGTCCGACTTCGGGTTCGCGGCGATGTTCTTCCGCATGGTCGCGACGTCGCCACCCGAGGCCTTCGCCAGGGCGGTGAGCGCCGTCGACACGCTGATGTCCTTGACCCGGGTCCCGCCGAGCTTGCCCTTGAAGGCCTTGACCAGACGCGGGGCGGTGGTGATGTTGTACCGGGTGACGCTGTCGGCGAGTTCCGTGCCGTTGCGGTCGACGATCGACCCGCGGGTGCCGTAGATCGTCACCGGGATGCTGCGCTTCTGCGTCGACTGCTCGTTGAGGGCCGAGGCCTGCACGACCTGGATGTCGACGAGGCGGACCACGAAGACACCCACCAGGGCGATCACGGCGATCATCACGATGCTGTAGCGCAGTCGGCGGTTGCGGATCGTCTTCGTCACGCGGTGCGGTCCTTCCCGGATGGTGCTGAGGGTGGTTCAGACCCGCAGGTCACCGGGTGGAGGGCGCCTGGAGCTGGTTCGCGTCGGACTCTACGGAGGACTTCGAGGAACCCCCGTCCGACGCGCTGGCGCCGCTCGTCTTCTCAGACGCGGCGGTGCCGGTGGTGCTGTCGGCGGTGCTGTTGCCGGCGGTGTCGTCGGCCTTCGCGTCGGTACTGGCGCTGCCCGTGGTCGAGCCCGTCTCCTTGCTCGTCGACGTGTCGCCCTGCTTCGCAGCGAGGGGGACGTCGTTCAGCAGGGAGTTCGGCACCTGGTTCGAGGTCGCTGCGGTGGCCTGGTCGGCGACCGCCGGCGTCGGCGTGCCGTACACCCGGCCCGTCTTGGGGTCGAGGTACACCGGCGTGGAGTTGGCGATCATCCCGAGCGACTGCGCGTTGCGGGCCAGGTTCTGCGGCGAGTCGAGCACCCGGAGTTCCTCGGAGAGCGACTGCTGCGTGCGGGAGAGGTTCGTCTGCTCCGTGCCGAGGGCGCTCAGCGTGTAGGCCCCCTGGCTGAGCACCATGCTGATGCCGAGCTGGGCGAGCAGCAGGATGCCGAGCGCGACGACCGCCGTGACGGCGTAGCCGATGCGGGGCCGTGCACGGCGCTGGGCCGCGGTCGGCGTGACCTCGACGAGCTCCGGTCGGTGCTGACGGTCCGGGCGCGGGGCGCGGGACGGGACGACGGCGGGGTCGACGAGTGCGAGGTTCGTGCTCATGTCACTTCCGGATCCGCTCGGCCGCGCGCAGGCGCACGGGTGTTGCTCGGGGGTTGGCGGCGCGCTCGGCCTCGTCGGCCAGCTCGGCGCCCTTGACGATCAGGGAGAAGGTGGGGGCGTGCTCGGGGAGCTCGACCGGCAGCCCGGCGGGGGCGCTCGACTTCGTGCGCGCCACCAGTGCCCGCTTGACGATGCGGTCCTCGAGCGACTGGTACGACTCCACGACGATGCGACCGCCGACCGCGATGGCGTCGAGCGCCGCCGGGATCGCGCGTTCGAGGACGCTGAGTTCGGCGTTCACCTCGATGCGGAGAGCCTGGAACACGCGCTTCGCGGGGTGGCCCTGGCGCTGGATCGCGACCGGGGTCGCGTCGTGGAGCACCTGCACCAGGTCGCCCGACATCTCGAACGGCACGCTCGCGCGGCGGTCGACGATGGCCCGGGCGTAGCGGCCGGCGAGCTTCTCTTCGCCGTAGCGCTGGAAGATGCGGCGCAGTTCGCCCTCGTCGTAGGTGGCCAGGACGTCGGCGGCGGTCTGCCCCTCGGTCCGGTCCATGCGCATGTCGAGCGGGGCGTCCTGGCTGTACGCGAAGCCGCGCTCGGCCCGGTCGAGCTGCAGCGAGCTGACGCCGAGGTCGAACAGCACGCCGTCGACCTGGCGGAAGCCCTCGCCCTCGATCGCGTCGACGATGCCGTCGTACACGGTGTGCACCAGGCGGACGCGGTCGCCGAAGCGGGCCAGGCGCTCCCCCGCGATGCCGAGGGCGTCGGTGTCACGGTCGAGACCGATCAGCGTCAGGTCCGGGAACCGCTCGAGCAGCCCCTCGGAGTGTCCGCCCATGCCGAGCGTGGCGTCGACGACGACCTTGCCCGGTCCGTCGAGCGTCGGCGTGAACAGGTCGACGATGCGCTCGAGCATCACCGGCGTGTGCGGGAAGCGTGGTGTCCCGTTGTCGTTGTCGGCCATGTGCAGCCCCTCGTCTTCCGGGCCGCGGGTCCGGATCCCCATCCATGCGACCTGACATCGGGGAAGTGATGTCAGGGCTTCACGGCTGGGAGTCCCGATCCACGGATCAGAAGATCCCCGGGATCACCTCCTCGTCGTTGTCGGCGAACGCCTCTTCGGCTTCGGCGTAGTAGGCCTCCCACGCGGTGGTCGACCAGATCTCGGCACGGTCACCGCTGCCGATGACCGTCAGGTCCCGTTCGAGCCCCGCGTACTCACGGAGGTTCTGCGGGATCGTCACGCGGTTCTGCTTGTCGGGCTGCTCGGCGCTGGCCCCCGAGAGGAACAGGCGCATGTAGTCCCTGGTGCGCTTCGACGTCATCGGTGCGGTCCGGATGCGTTCGTGGAGTTCCTCGAACGTCCGGGCGCTGAAGACCACGACGCAGCGTTCCTGGCCGCGGGTCATCACAAGTCCCCCGGACAGTTCGTCCCGGAACTTGGCGGGGAGGATCACGCGACCCTTCTCGTCGAGCTTCGGGGCATGAGTACCGAGCAACACGTCGGGCCTCCCCTCCGCTCCACCGGACCGTTGCAAGCCCCACTTTACTCCACTGCCCTCCCTTCGGCCAGGATTCCGCTCCCTTTTCGCCCCGTGGCACCCCTTTTGGGGCCGTTTCGGCAGCGCCGAAGCCCGGACAGCGGTGGCGGATGCCCGTCATGCCGGGGATCTGGGCGGGTGTGGCGGCCGTGGAGGAAAGTGGAGGACTTTCGCAGCCAGTGGAGCGTCCCGTGGCGCGCCGAGGTGCGGCGGCGTGTGTCGCGCTGCTGCTCGGCGTTGCTCGGCGC
>NZ_CACSJV010000024.1:0-46763 GCF_902706105.1 Curtobacterium sp. 18060
CTGCCGGGGGTGCCGGGGCCGGCTTCGGGGGTGCCGGTGCCGGTGCCGGTGCTGGTGCTGGTGCCTGCTTCGGAGCTGGCGCAACCGCTGCGCGGACGGGGTCCACGACGCCGCCGACGACCTGTCCGACACCGCCGGACACGTCGTGCACGGTCTCGCCGAGCCCGTCGACCACACCGCTGACGATCCCGCGCTGCTGCGTCTGGGCGGGCGGAGTGGACGCGGCCTCGGCAGCCGAGGCCGGACGGGCCCCGAACGCCAGGGACAGCAGCACGAGGGCAGCGAGGGTCCCGACGCCCAGCAGGGCGATCCGGAGCACCGCGAGCCAGGGGGCGCGCGACGTCGTGTCCATGCGCTCACCTCCTGAACTCGGCTGCGCACGTAGAGTGGTTGACCGGCAATGTACGCCGGTCCGCTCCGGAACGCACCCCGTTCTGGAAGAAATTCTCAGGAAAGGCCGTCCGTGGTCTCGATCTTCTCCGCACCGACCCGCAACCTGGACATCGTCACGCTGCACGAGATCCTCCGCCTGCGACAGGACGTCTTCGTCGTCGAGCAGGGGGCCGCGTACGGCGACATCGACGGGCGTGACCTCGAGCCCGGCACCGTGCAGTTCTGGGCGGGTCAGGGCTCGGTGGACGCCACGCTCCGGCTCCTGCGCGAACCCGACGGCACCGAGCGCATCGGCCGCGTCGTCACGGCGGCGCACGCCCGCGGGCAGGGTCTGTCGGGGCAGCTGATCGAGGCCGCGATCGCCGAGTCCCGCTCCGCGAGCATCGCCCTCGGCGCCCAGTCGCACCTCGAGCAGTGGTACGCCCGCTTCGGGTTCGTGCGCTCCGGGGACGAGTACCTCGAGGACCGGATCCCGCACGTCCCGATGACCCGGCAGCGCTGACCGGACCGGCGCGTCAGGCGCGTCTGCGTGGGCGGGCTCGTCAGGCGCGCCAGCGGCGGAGCTCGTCGAACGAGCGGCCCTGCGTGGACCGGTCGGCGACGAGCCGCTCGAACACGATGTTCGTCTGGGTCGTCGCCACCGACGGGTCGCCGCTGAGCTCGTCGGCGACGAAGTCCCGCAGCTGCTCGGTCGACTCGCACGCGATGTGCACGAGGAAGTCCTTGTCGCCGGCCAGGAACGAGACGTCCTGCACGACGGGCACCCGGAGCAGTCGCTTCGCGAAGTCCCGGAGTTCGTGGCGGGCCGCAGCGTGGACCCGGACGGAGACCATCGCCTCGATCGAGAAGCCGAGGCGCGCGATGTCGACCTCGGCCCGGTAGCCGCGGATCACCCCGGCGTCCTCGAGGGCCCGGACCCGGGTCAGGCACGTCGACGGCGCGATGCCCACCGCGGCGGCGAGCCGGTTGTTCGGGATCCGGGCGTCGCCGGCCAGGGTCCAGAGGATGCGCTCGTCGACCTCGTCGAGGCGCGGGGCGGGGTCGGGACGGCGGGCTGGTCGGTCGGACACGGCTCGACGCTACCGCGACGGTGCGAGCAGGGCGCGGAGCGCGTCGTCGAGTGCCCCGGCCACGACGTCGTCGTCGGCCGACGCGAGCGGCTCCACAGCGGTGGACCGCCGGAGCATCGTCATCCCGAGCACCACCGACAGCGCGATCTCGGCCCGGACGAGCAGTTCCTCGGTGACCTCGCCGCCGACGGCCGTGGCGAGCCGTTCCGCGTACCGGCGGAGGGTCTCGCGGCGGATGGCGTCGGCACCGTCGTCGCCGGAGGACCGGAGCAGCAGCATGAGCTGGAGGGAGTCGTCGTCGGTCGGCGCGCGGACCACGTGTGACACCAGGCCGGCCAGCGCGCGCTCGAGGCCGCGCTCGACGGGCTGCTCGACCCCGAGGTCCTGCACCACCCGGTCGAGGCAGGCACGGAACAGCCCCTCCTTCGAACCGAAGTAGCGGTTGATCAGCGCGACGTTGACCCCGGCGTCGGCGGCGATGTCGCGCACCGTCGTCGCCTTGTACCCGTCGAACGCGAACCGGTGCCGCGCCGCCCGCACGAGCAGCAGTCGGGTGGCGGCGGCGTCCTTGCTCATGGTCGAAGCGTACCGGCCCGACCCGGGATGTAAGCAAGTGTTGACATCGCGTGAGAACTGCGTACCCTCGTCAAGTCAGCAATTGTTTACATCACCCGAGACACGGAGCACGATGACCGACACCATGCAGAGCCCCCGCACGGGCTCGCACCCCACCACCGCCGGACACCGGCCGAACAGCACGGCGATCATCGTCTACCTGTCCCTCGGCGGTCTGTCGTTCGCGGTCCTGCAGTCGCTCGTCGCCCCGGCGCTGTCGACCATCGGACAGGACCTCGGCGCCTCGACGAGCGCGACGAGCTGGGTGCTCACCGCCTACCTGCTCTCCGCGTCGGTGCTCACGCCGATCCTCGGCCGCCTCGGCGACATGATCGGCAAGCGCAAGGTCCTGATCGTCGTGCTGTCGATCCTGCTCGTCGGTGCCGTGCTCGCCGCGCTGGCACCGAACCTCGGCGTCCTCATCGTCGGCCGTGCGCTGCAGGGCGCCGCCGGCGCGGTGATGCCGCTGTCGATCGGCATCGTCCGCGACGAGCTGCCGAAGGAGAAGGTCAGCGTCACGATCGGTCTGCTCTCCGCGATCTTCGGCATCGGCGCCGGCGTCGGCATCGTCGCCGCCGGCCCGATCGTCGAGCACCTGTCGTGGCACTGGCTGTTCTGGCTGCCCGCCGTGCTCGTCGTCATCGCCCTGCTCGGCGCGATCTTCGGCATGCCGGAGTCGCCGGTCCGCAAGCCCGGCCGTCTCGACATGGTCGGCACGTTCGTCCTCGCCGTCTCGCTCGTGTCGATCCTGCTGGCCGTCAGCGAGGGCGAGACCTGGGGCTGGGGTGACGGCAAGACCATCGGCCTGCTGGTCCTCGGCGCCGTGGCACTGGTCGCGTTCGTCCTGGTCGAGCTCCGCGTCGCCGAACCGCTCATCGACGTCCGCCTGTTCGCCGTCCGCGGCGTCTGGACCGCCCACGTCGTCGCGCTCGTCTTCGGCTTCGCGATGTTCGGAACCTTCGTGCTCGTGCCCACCCTGCTGCAGCTGCCGAGCGCCCTCGGCTACGGCTTCGGCAAGGACGTCACCCAGGCCGGTCTCTTCCTGCTGCCGACCGTCCTGATGATGATCGTCGCCGGGCCGATCGCCGGCATCCTCGTCCGCAAGGTCGGTCCGAAGCCGCCCATGCTGCTCGGCGGGATCGCCATCGTCGCGGCGTTCCTGCTGCCCGCGATCGCGCACGGCGAGCTCTGGCAGGTCGTCGTCTCCGGCATCCTGACCGGCATCGGCATCGGCCTGGCCCTCGCCGCGTGCTCGAACGCCATCATCGAGAGCGTCCCCGCGAACCAGACCGGCGAGGCCATCAGCGCCAACACCGTCGTCCGCACGATCGGCTCGAGCGTCGGCACCGCGGTCATCGCGGCGCTCATCACCTCGCACAGCACCCCGCAGGGTCTGCCGACGGACGACGCCTTCACCATCGGGTTCTGGGCGTGCACCGGCGTGGCGGTCCTCGCCGTGCTCGCCGCGCTCGCGGCCCCGTCGATGCGCGCGCGCCGCGCAGCGGCGGCGGCCCGTGGCATCGACGACCTCGAGGAGATCGCCGAGTAGGGCTCTCGGCCCGACCACCCCGGGAGGCCCGTCCTGCGTCGTCGACGCGGGGCGGGCCTCCCGGCGGTCGCGCCCGCCGCTACCGGCGGCTCCGCAAGCTGAGAAGCGACCGAGCGCGCCGCCGCCGACGTGACGATCATCGGACCGGACGCGTCACAGCAGGTGGACGCGATCACCGCGCCCCGGACAGGAGACCCATGAGCACCACGGACCACGACGACACCACGACCAGCAGCAAGCCGTCCTTCCGCGACACCGTCACCGCCGGCCTGGTGCAGAAGGCGCTGGAACCCGTGCTGCGCGCCGTCCGTGACGAGGTGGCCTCGGCTCGGCGGGAGATCAGCGAACGGGCGAACGGCGCGAAGACCGGGCTGGTGCTCACCGGCGCCGCGGTGGCCTTCGCACTGACCACACTCGTGCTGCTGGCCGGCCTCGTGGTGGCACTCCTGGCCCTGGCGCTGCCGATCTGGGCGGCGACGGGGATCACGTTCGTGGTGTTCGCCGTCGTCACCGCCGTCCTGTTCGTCGTCGGACTCCGAGGCATCCGACGGGGCGTGCCGCCGGTGCCGAAGGACACCATCCGCGCAGCGAAGGACCGTGTCACGCACTCGGGCGACTCGTCGGCCACGACCGACTGACCCCGACGACGCTCGAGCGCTACATCGCGAGGGTCATGCCGACGACGGCGACCGTCATCGCGAAGACCTCGCCGCTGCGCACAGCCCGGCGGTCCTCCTGCGCCCACTCGTACCGCAGGAGCCACCCGCTGAACGCGCAGTAGCCGATCACGCCGGCACCGAGCACCGCGGACAACGCGATGCCGTGTCCCGCGTGCCCGTCGGCGACGCCGGTCGCGTGGCCCATCAGGAGCATGCCGGCCATCACGACCGCCGACAGCGCGCGGTGCACGTCCATCGGCTCGGCGCGGCGGCCGTCGGCACGGCGTCGGCGCATCACCGGCAGCGGTGCGAGCAACAGCAGGAGCGTCGCCGCGAACAGCGTCCACACCGCGCCCGCGTGCACGACGGGCATGAGCATCGCGACGAGCATCACCGCGGCCGGCACGATCACGCCGGGGCGCGGTCGGTAGCGGTCCCCGACGATGCAGCACACTGACGCGAACTGCGGCACGACGAGCATGGCGTCGGCGACGGTCTCGTGCACGGCGGGTCCTCAGCTGCGGCGGCGCGGTGCCGGGCGGGTCAGTCCTCGGCGCGGGCAGCGGCCTTGGCGGCGCGCTCCTGCTTCACACGGGCGTTCTCGACGTGCACGGCGGCCTGCGTCTCGCGCTCGCGGACGAGCCACTCGGGCTTCTGCTCGAGCAGCGTCTTGATCTCCGCCGTGGTGAGCGCGTCGTCGATCCCCGCACGGGTCAGCCCCGAGATCGAGATGCCGAGCTTCTGCGCCACGACGGGTCGCGGGTGCGGGCCGTCGCGTCGGAGGTCCTCGAGCCACGTCGGGGGTTCGGTCCGGAGCTCGTCGAAGGCGGTCCGTGTGACGGGAGCGCCCTGGAAGGACTCCGGAGCGGCCGCCAGCAAGATGCCGAGCTTCTTCGCAGCCGTTTCGGGCTTCATGGTCTGTTCCTGCGCCATGCCCCCTAGAGTACGGCCCCTATGCTCGTCTGCATGACCGCGGCACTCACCATCGCATTCGTGCCCGGGGTCTCCCCGGCCAAGTGGGCCCGTGTCTGGCGGGATCGACACCCCTCGATCGAGCTGCGGCTGCGGCCGATCGGGTCCGACGACGTCGACGACACGCTCGCCGGCGAGGTCGACATGGTCTTCGCACGCATGCCCGTCTCCGACCAGCACAACGCCATCCCGCTCTGGACCGAGACGGCCGTGGTCGCGATGCCGAAGGACTCCCCCCTCGCCGACCTGGCCGAGGTGGACCTCGCCGACGCCGAGGTGCACGTCGTCGACGCCGGTCCGGTGCCGGCCGACATCGCCGCCGCGCTCGACCTGGTCGAGGCGAACGTCGGCGTGGTCGTGCTCCCCCAGTCGCTCTTCCGCGCGGCGAGCCGCAAGGACCTCGTCGCGCGCCCGCTCTTCGGCGCCCCCGGCACGCAGATCGCGCTGGTCTGGCGTGACGAGGACGCCACCGAGACCACCGAGGAGTTCATCGGCGTGGTCCGCGGACGCACCGCCAACAGTTCGCGGAACCAGCCGACCGGCACCGATCGCGACGTCGAAGAGGCCCTGCGTGCGGCAGGCGGCGGTTCCAAGGCCGGTGGCGGCTCCGACGGGTCGGGCAAGGGCGCAGCAGGCAAGGGCGGGTCGGCCAAGGGCGGAGCGGGTGCCGGAGGCGCCGGCGGCAAGGCGAAGGCCAAGTCGCCCGGCAGCGGCAAGTCCGGCAGCGGCAAGAAGTCCAACACCGGCAAGGGCCCCACCCCCGGCCGCGGGAAGATGCGCGGCAAGCCGAGCCGGGGTTCGAAGGGCAACCGATGACGGACACGCGCCTGCAGGAGATGCCGGCCACGCGCCTCCCGGCCTGGCTCGACCGGACGATGGCCGAGTACGTGGCGTCGAGGATGCAGGCGGGTGAGACCCGCGAACAGGCCGAGGCGAACAAGCAGAAGTCGCTCGACCAGTGGTTCCCGGGCGGGGCCCCGGCCGACGGCCACCTGGTGTGGGACGTCCTCGACCAGGACGACACCGCGGTCGGGTACCTCTGGATCGGGCCGTTCGCTCCGGGCGGGACCGACTGGTGGGTGTTCGACGTCGAGATCGACCAACCGCACCGTCGTCGCGGGCACGCGCGCCGCGCACTCGACCTCGGCCACCAGGCCGCAGCGGAGCACGGCGCGACGAGCATCGGGCTCAACGTGTTCGGCTACAACACCGGCGCGCAAGACCTGTACGCCTCGCTCGGGTACGAGGTCACGGCGACGCAGATGCAGAAGCCGCTGGCCTGAGGGTTCTGCCGCTGGGTTCAGCCGCGTCGTCGCGGCAGGTGCTTCGTCAGGGCAGCTGCGTCGTCACGGCAGGACGGCAGCCGCTGCGCGGGTGACCCGGTCCCCGCGAGCTGCCTCGGCCGCAGCCCGTGCACGGGCGACCACGACGGCGTCGGCGCGCTCCGCGGAGCCCGCGTCGAACGGCGGCTGCGGGTCGTACTCGATCTGCAACTGGATCGCCTCGGCCGCTGCCCGCCCCGCGAGCTCGGCCGCCAGCCACAGCGCCATGTCGATGCCTGCACTGACGCCGGCCGCCGTGACGACCGCGCCGTCGTCGACGATCCGCTCGTCGACCGGTTGCGCCCCGAACGCCTCGAGCATCGGCTTCGACGCCCAGTGGGTCGTCGCACGCTTGCCGGCGAGGAGCCCCGCGGCACCGAGGACGAACGCACCCGTGCAGACCGAGGTCACCCAGGTGGCGCGCTCGGCCTCGCGCCGGACGAACCCGATGACCTCGGGGTCGAGCATCGCGTCGAAGGCACCGTCACCGCCGGGGACCACGAGGACGTCCGCCGGACCCGCGTCGGCGATGGTCGTCGTCGGGACCAGCGCGAACCCGCAGTCGGTCGGCACCGGGTCGAGCGTCGCCGCCACGTACTCGACGCGTGCGCCGGGCACCCGGGAGAGCACCTGCGCCGGGCCGGTGAAGTCGAGCTGCGTCAGGTCCGGGAAGAGCAGGAAGGCGATCCGGACCTCGGCGGGGTCGTGACCCGGCGCCGTCGCCGCGTCCCCGGCCGTGTCCGGCGCGGGGGCGGGCACGTCGACGGGCACGTCGACGACGTCGGCGTCGGCCGGGTGGACAGGACGCACGCGCGGGTTCGGCTGGTCGGTGCTCATGCCGCGACCCTAGCCCGGTGCCCTCGCCGGCGGTGGGGTCGGCGTCCTGGTCAGTTCCAGACGCCCGAGGTCCCGCGCCGGTGGCTGCCGAGCAGGTGCGTGTCGACGATGCCGAGCGCCTCCATCAGGGCGTGCATCGTGGTCGGACCGACGAACGCGAAGCCGCGCTTCCGCAGTGCCTTCGACAGTGCGACGGACTCGTCGGAGGTCGTCGGGACCTGGGCGTACGACTCCGGTTCGGGCGTCGTCGCCGGACGGAACGACCAGACGAAGTCGGACAGCCCGCCGTCCTGCCGCAGGGCGACCGTCGCGTTCGCGTTCGTGATGGTCGCGAGGATCTTCGCCCGGTTCCGGACGATGCCGGCGTCGGCCATCAGCCGAGCGACGTCGTCCTCGCCGAAGCCCGCGACGGTGTCGGGGTCGAAGTCCGCGAACGCCGCACGGAACGCCGGACGCTTCGCCAGGATCGTGCGCCAGGACAGGCCGGACTGGAACGCCTCGAGCGACAGCCGCTCGAAGACGCCGCGCTCGTCCCGCACCGGCATGCCCCACTCGGTGTCGTAGTAGTCGCGGAGCAGCTCGTCCGTCGATGCCCACACCGGCCGGGCGAGTCCGTCGTCGCCGATCACCAGGTCGGAGTGGAGCGCGGGCTCGGTGGCTGCGGGCTCGGTGGCTGCGGGCTCGGTGGCTGCGGGCTCGGTGGCTGCGGGCTCGGTGGCTGCGGGCTCGGTGGCTGCGGGCTCGGTGCTCATCGCACCATCCTGGCGTGCGCCGCCGACACCGTCGTTGCCAGCCGTGTGGTCACTCGGCTGGCGGGCCGTCCTGGGCGGCCTGCGGGTCCATCCACACGTACTCCCACCGGTGGCCGTCCGGGTCGGTGAAGCTCCGCTGGAACATGAAGCCGAGGTCCATCGGCGCGCGGTCCTCGCTCCCGCCGGCCGCGACGGCGGCGTCGACGATGCGGTGCACCTCGTCCTTCGACCCGGCGGTGAGCGAGTTGATGACCTCGACGGTGCCGGCGTCGGCGATCGTCTTGTCGGTGAAGTCGGCGAACTTCGCGTGGGTGAGCACCATGACGTAGATCGTGTCGCTGATGACGATGCACGCAGCGGTGTCGTCGCTGAACATCGGGTTGATCGAGTAGCCGAGGGCTTCGTAGAACGCCTTCGAACGGTCGAGGTCGGTGACGGGCAAGTTGATGAAGACCATCGTGTCCATGGGGAGGTTCCTTTCGTCACGCTCAACCTGGCCCGTGGCGCGGCGATGCGCAACCGTTCCGTCGCGGTACGGGAAACGCAATACCCCGGGCCCGCGCTGGCTGCAGGATTCTCCGGGGCTCACTTTCGACCGAGCAGCACGCGGTCGACATATCAATTTTACGAGTCCAGCGCGGGCCACGTCAAGTGATCCAGGACACCGACTCGGAACGACGAAGCCGCTGTCGAGCGACAGCGGCTTCGTCGTTCCGAGTCGGCTCAGTGGCGCGCGCCCGAGGTCAGGCGGACGCGCGGCCCTCGCCGGCAGCCTTCTGGTCGGCCTCGGCCTCGGCCTGGCCGATGATGTCCTCGGCCGGCACCGGGTTCAGGCGGTCCCAGAGGAAGAACAGCAGGCCGCCGACGAGCATCGACAGTCCGACCCACAGGTTGATGTGGATGCCGCCGGTCTTCTCGGGGTCGGTGTCCCAGTGGACGATGCCGACGATCGTCACGATGACGCCGTAGAGCACGAACAGGCCGCCGAGGATGCGGCGCAGGTCGAGACGACGGGTCGAACGGACGAGGGCGGCCTTCTGCTCCTCGGTCAGCGCGCCGGGGGTGGTGGTGTCACTCATGGTCGGTGATCTCCTTCGCGGATCAGAGGAACGGCAGGTACAGGACGACGCACAGGATCAGTGCGACGGTGCCGAGCAGCGCGGGCGAGCGGTACCAGGCGGTGTCGGTCGCGACGGAGTCGCCGTGCAGGTCGATCTTGCCGATGCCGTAGACCAGACCGCCGAGCTCCTTCTCGTCCTTGGGCGTGGTGAACATCGAGACGATGAACCCGACGATCAGGACGGTCACGAACGAGATGATCGCGCCGTACAGGGTCTCTGCGGTCGCCGTGGCGAACAGGTCCGGGTTCACGAGGTACGCGATCCAGGTGATCGTCGGCGTGACGATGCCGAGCACGTAGCCCCAGAGCGCACCCTGCGTGGTCATCCGCTTCCAGAGCAGGCCGAGGATGAAGACGGCGAACAGCGGCGCGTTGAAGAACGAGAACAGCGTCTGCATGTACGTCATGATGTTCGACGCCTGGGCCGCGATGAACGCGGTCGCGATGCCGACCAGGACGCCGACGACGGTGACCCAGCGACCGGTCTTCAGGTAGTGGATGTCCGGCATGTTCGGCTTGATGTAGCGCTGCCAGATGTCGTACGTGAAGACGGTGTTGAACGACGAGACGTTGGCCGCCATGCCGGCCATGAAAGACGCCAGCAGGCCGGTCACCGCGACGCCGAGGACACCGGTCGGCAGGTACATCTGGATGAGCTTCGGGATCGCGTCGTTGTAGGTGAGCGAGCCGTCGGCGAACTGGTTGCCGACGACCGCCGCGGCGATGAGGCCGGGGATCACGACGATGGCCGGGATGAACAGCTTCGGGATCGCGGCGATGAGCGGGGTCCGGCGTGCCGCGGACATGTTCTTCGCCGAGAACGCGCGTTGCACCTCGGTGAAGTTGGTGGTCCAGTAGCCGAAGCCGAGGACGAAGCCCAGGCCGAGCACGATCGCGAGCCAGTTGGCGCCGATCGGGTTGGTCACGTCACCGAAGCCGGTGCCGGCCCAGGCCTGCAGGTGCTGCACGCCCTGGGTCTCGGTGATCGCCTTGCTGAGCCCGTCCCAGCCGCCGACGCGGTGCAGGCCGACGATCGTCAGCGGGATGAGCCCGGCGATGATCACGAAGAACTGCATGACCTCGTTGTAGATCGCGCTGGAGAGCCCGCCGAGGGTGATGTAGACGAGCACGAAGCCGGCGGACACGACGATGGCCAGCCACTCCGGCCAGCCGAGCATCGCCTCGATGACGATGGCCATGGCGTAGAGGTTGATGCCCGCGATGAGCACGTTCGACACCGCGAACGCGATCGAGTTCACGAGGTGCGGGGCCTTGCCGAAGCGGCGGAGCATGAACTCCGGCACCGACCGGACCTTGGAGCCGTAGTAGAAGGGCATCATCACGAGCCCGAGGAACACCATGGCCGGCACCGCGCCGACCAGGTAGTAGTGCAGGGTCGCCATGCCGATCTGGGCACCGTTGGCGGCCATGCCGAGGATCTCGGTCGCACCGAGGTTCGCGGACACGAAGGCCAGGCCCGTGATCCACGCCGGCATCGAGCGCCCGGACAGGAAGAAGTCCATGCTCGTCCGGACCTGTTTGCGGGCGGTGAACCCGATCCCGATGACGACCGCGAAGTACACGATGACCATCAGGTAGTCGACCCAGCCCAAGTCGAGCCGGATCCCTTCGTTCGCTGCAGCGAGAACCATTCAACATCTCCACGTCAGTGTGTTGCAGTCGACAACTCCGCCGACCCGGACGGAGACGTTACACCGAATTGTGACCGTTCACATAGCCGAGGCATGTGTCTGCCGGCGGTACCCCGTGGCCCGCGATCGCTAGGCTCGCCCTATGACCGACCAGGCGCGCATCCTCGTCCTCAACGGACCGAACCTCGACATCCTCGGGCGGCGCGACCCGGAGCAGTACGGCACCGTGACGCTCGCCGAGCTCGAGGCGATCGTGCACACCGAGGCGGCCGTGCACGGGCTGGACGCGGACTTCCGGCAGACGAACCGCGAGGGCGAACTGGTCGAGTGGCTGCACGAGGCCCTCGACGACTTCGCCGCGGTCGTGATCAACCCCGCGGCCTACGCACACACCTCGGTCGCGCTGCACGACGCGGTCGAGGCGCTGTCCGTCCCGGTCGTCGAGGTGCACCTGTCGAACACGTGGAAGCGCGAGCCCTTCCGGCACGTCGACCACGTCGCCACCGCCGCGACCGCGGTCGTCGCCGGCGCGGGCGCAGACGGCTACCGCCTGGCCGTCGCACACGTCGCGTCCCTCATCGCCTGACGCCCGTCACGCCGCACGGGCGTCTCTCGCCCCGTCGAGGTTCCGAGATCTCGGAACCTCGGCGCCGCTGCCGCCCCGGAGTGGAACCTCGGCGCCACGCGGACGGCAAGTCGTGGAACCCGGCGGTCGCGCACGTCGCGCACGTCGCGCCCGTCACGCCCGTCACGCGCGCACGTCGCGCCCGACACGTGCGCAAAAGGCGGACGGGAGGCCCGTGGCGGGGCCGCAGCGGGCCTCCCGTCCGCCTCGTTGGAACGTTCCCAACTCTGGCTGGACGCGCTAGGTTCATATGTATGGACAAAGTGCGCATCGGACTCGTCGGCTACGGCATCGGAGGGCGGGCGTTCCACCGCCCGTTCCTGCTGGACGCGGCAGGCATCGACCTCGTCGGCGTCGTCGCCCGCTCGGCCGCGAAGCGCGAGCAGCTCGCGACCGACCTGCCCGGCGTCACCGTGCACGACTCCCTCGGTGACCTGATCGCCGCGGGCGTCGACGCCGTCGTCGTCACCACTCCCCCGTCCACCCGGCGCGAACTCGTCCTGCAGGCGATCGCCGCCGGGGTCGCCGTCGTCGCGGACAAGCCGTTCGCCCCGGACCCGGCCACCGCGCACGAGATCCGGCAGGCCGCGGCCGACGCCGGCGTCGTGATCACGCCCTTCCACAACCGCCGCTGGGACACCGACCTCACGACCCTCAGGAGCGTGCTGGACGCCGGACGGGTCGGGACGCCACTGCGCTTCTGGTCCCGCTTCGACCTGGTCGAGCGGCACGGCATCGCGACCGGCATCGGCGGCGGCGTGCTCTCCGACATCGGCTCGCACCTGGTCGACCAGGCCGTGTCGTTGTTCGGACCGATCGCCCGGGTGTCCTGCACGCTCGACGTTCGCGATGCCCGCTCGCTCGGCCGTGACCAGGACGGCCAGATCGACGCCGGCTTCACGCTCGCAGCGACGCACGTGTCCGGTGTCGAGTCCGTCCTGACGTCGAACAAGGCCGGGTGGCTGGGTGCACGGCAGCTCCGCCTCGACGGCGTCGACGGGACGTACGAGGCCACGAGCACCGACGTGCAGGCACAGGCAGCCGTGGCGGGTGCGTCACCTGCCGACGACCGGTCGACCTGGGGAGTCGAGCCCTCGCCCGGGACCCTCACGACGGAGTCCGGCACGGTCGACGTCCCGTCGGCGCAGAGCTCCTACACGGACTACTACGAGCGGTTCGCGCGTGCCGTCCGCGGGCTCGGTCCGGTGCCGGTGCCCGTCGACGACGCGGTGCACGTGGTCGAGGTGCTCGACGCGGCGCGCCGGTCGGCGGTGTCGGGCGAGACGGTCACCGTCCCCGCTCCGTAGGCGTTCTTTCCCACGACATCTGCGATGCGAGGTCGATTCGGGCGTACCTGGTGAGAACTCCAGACCAGGTACGCCCGAATCGACCAGGAACGCGCGGGAGAGCGGCGGCCCCGTGTCAGAAGTCCGCGGGGCGCCGCACGTCGGCCAGGCCGGCGGTGGCGAAGCCCCCGCGGATGATCGGGATCGCCCGGCGCACGGCCTGGTCGATGCGGAGTTCGAGGTCGACGTTGCCGATGTCGTAGCCACCTTCGCGCTTGGTGAAGTCGCGCTCGTTGCCGAACACCCCGATCGGCAGCGTCGTCGACTGGAAGAAGCCGAACAGCGGGCGCATCTGGTGCTCGACGAGCAGGGCGTGACGGTCGCTGCCGCCCGTCGCGGTCAGCAGGACCGGGGTGTCGACGAGGTCGTACTGCCCGATCCAGTCGAAGAACAGCTTGAACGCGCCGGAGTAGGCGGCGCGGAACGCCGGGCTGCCGACGACGAGCACGTCGGCGGCCTCGACGGTCTCGAGTGCCGCCCGGGTGCGCTCGGACATCGCCTCGCGCGAGGACGCGGCACCGAGGTCGGCCAGGAGCGGGCCGATCTCGATGGTCTCGGTGCGGGCTCCCTCGATCTCCTGCCCGAGGCGCGCCACCGTGGCCGCGACCAGGGTGGACGTCCTCGAGGGGTCCGAAGGGCTACCGCTGACGCCGACGACCAGTTCTCCACTCATGCGGTCGATGCTCACACGCCTGCCACCGAGGCGGTCCGCGTGTGACGACATGTGTCGGGTGCCAGGCCCCACGGGTACCGTCCCGCGGCATGCAGACGTTCTTGCCGTACGCCGACTTCCGGGCCTCTGCCGAGGTCCTCGACGACCGGCGCCTGGGCAAGCAGCGCGTCGAGACCCTGCAGGTGATGCGAGCGCTGACGCTGCCGGGGTACGGCTGGCAGCACCACCCGGTCACCGCGATGTGGCGCGGCTACCGTCCGGCGCTGATGGCGTACCAGGAGGCGACGTGCCGCGTCTGGCTCGACCGCGGGCACGTGGACACCTGTCTGGAGAAGACGCTGCTGGACCTCGGGCGGGTCCCGGAGGACCTGGCGGCGTACGAGCGCGGCGACGTCCCGATCCCGCCGTGGAACGACGACGAGGCCCTGCACGCGTCACACCGCTCGAAGCTGGTGCAGAAGGCGCCGGAGCACTACCGCGCACTGTTCCCGGATGCGCCTGACGACCTCGACTACGTCTGGCCGGGCACGCCGGACGCACCGGGCAGCACGGCCGCAGCCGTCACGCCACCGGGATCCACCGCGCACCGTCGCGGCGCGTGACGACGTCGGAGCGGATCTCGACCACGTCGCGGAGGCCGTGCACGGCCCGGTCGCGCACGACCGCTGCCGTGGCGTCGTCGTCGGACTCGAACCGGACGACCGCGCACGGCACGCCGCGCGGCAGACGGACGTCCTGCGCCTCGACCACGGCGTGCTCGGCGACCAGCCGGGCCGCAGCGGGCAGGACGGCGTCGGGCGCGGTGCCGGCAGCGAGCGCGCCGATCGCCAGGGTCACACGGTACGAGGGCATGCCCCGACGGTAGCGGGAGCGGGAGACACCGGGAGCCCGCCGTGGGCTGCAGGGGAACTGACGTCGTTCAGGGGGTCGACGTCGGCCCACGGCGGGTCGCGGTGTGTGGCGGGACGCGACGACAGGGGGAACGTCGCGCCCCGCTCCGGATGTCGATCAGGGGTATCGGCATCCGGTCTGGGGCACCGGCCGGGTCACGGGAGGAGCCGGGCGGTGTCGGACCTCAAGGGTGTTCGGTGTCCTCTCGGTACCGGTCCGTCTCGATCGGTGCGGGCATCGATCGTCGAGCGGCGGCGGGTCGGATCATGGGGAGCAGGGCGCTCCCGACGGTCGCGAGCGCTCCGACGGCGGCGATCAGCCCGAGGGGGGCGGTGCCGAGGTCGTGCTGCGCAGCCAGGGCGAGCGCGACGAGGGTCGCCGGTGCGGGCAGGAGCTGCACCGCTCGGAAGCGGTCGTCCCGTCGTGTCCGGGTCATCATCACGTTTGCCATGTGGACACTCTGGCGCAGATTCCGTGTCCGCATAAGGGGGGACACGACCCCACTCATGGAGTAGAACGTCTAGTACACCCTGCGTTCGACACGTCAGCCGAGTGCACGGACGGTGGCCACGGCGTCCGCGACGGCTCCGACGACGACCGGTACGTCCTCCGCGGCGAGTGAACCGTCGAAGGTGAGTCGGAGCGCGGTCCGGGCGACCTCGTCCGGGATCCCGAGCGCGGTGAGCACGTGCGACGCCTCGGTGCTGCCGGCGGCGCAGGCACTGCCCGACGAGGACACGACGTCGCGCTGTTCCAGCTCGAGCAGCACGGTCTCGCCGTTGACCCCGGGGAAGCAGAACGACGCGTGCCCGGGCAGCCGGTGCTCACGCGATCCGGTGACGA
This sequence comes from Curtobacterium sp. 18060, assembly GCF_902706105.1. Taxonomy (NCBI): domain Bacteria; kingdom Bacillati; phylum Actinomycetota; class Actinomycetes; order Micrococcales; family Microbacteriaceae; genus Curtobacterium; species Curtobacterium sp. 18060. Next base: position 15,320 of record NZ_CACSJV010000024.1, read on the forward strand.
ACGCGCCGGGGACGGCGGCGAGCACCCCGTCGAGCACGGCGTCACGGACGGTCGTCGCGGCGGCGGAGGCAGCAGAACCACCGGCGGCAGCAGGGCCAGAGGCAGCAGAACCACCGGCGGCAGCAGCACCGCCGGCAGCCACCAGCCCGAGCGCCGTCGCGACCGCCACCGCGCCGGCGACGTCCTCGGTGCCGGAGCGTCGGCCCCGTTCCTGTCCCCCGCCGTGCAGCAACGGTTCGACGGGCACCCCCGACCGGACCGCGAGCACGCCGGTCCCCTTCGGCGCCCCGAGCTTGTGCCCGGAGAGCGACAGTGCGTCGACGCCCAGGACGTCGAGCCCGACCGGCAGCCACGGCGCGGACTGCACGGCGTCGGTGTGGAAGCGCGCGCCGACCGCGTGGGCCTCGGCGGCGAGCGCCGGGACGTCCTGCACGGTGCCGATCTCGTTGTCGGCGTGCGCGATCGACACGAGGGTCGTGTCCGGCCGGAGCGCCGCGCGCAGCACCGACGGGTCGACCAGGCCGTCCGACGCGACCGGCAGCACCGTGACGTCGAAGCCGTGGAAACGTGCCAGGTAGGCGCAGCTCTCGAGCACGGCCTCGTGCTCGATCGCACTGGTGACGACGTGGCGTCCGCGTGGGGCGGCGAGCGCGATCCCCTTGACCGCGGTGTTCGCACCCTCGGTCCCACCCGTGGTGAAGACGACCTCGGCCGGTCGGCAGCCGAGCACGCCGGCGACCGTGGCCCGTGCGGCCGCGAGCCCGCGCGCGGCCTCGTCCCCGACACCGTGCGTCGACGACGGGTTGCCGAACACCCCGGTCAGGTACGGCCACATCGCCTCGAGGACCTCGCGGCGGACGGGGGTCGTGGCCGCCCGGTCCAGGTAGAACACGGTCAGTCCCCGGCCGTCACCGCGATGTCGAGCCCGAGGTCGAGCGCCCGGGCCGAGTGCGTGAGCGCCCCGACCGAGATGACGTCGACCCCGGTCGCGGCGATGGCCGCGACGGTGTCGAGGGACACCCCGCCCGACGCCTCGACGAGCGCGCGACCCGCGACGATGCCGACACCCGTCTCGAGCTCGGCCGGCGTGAAGTTGTCGAGCATGATCGTGTCGACGCCCGCCGCGACGACGGGCTCGATCTGGTCGATGCGGTCCACCTCGACCTCGACGTGCACGGTGTGCCCGAGTCGCTGCCGTGCTGCGGTGATCGCGTCACCGATGCCGATGCCGCCGGCGAGCAGCACGGCCAGGTGGTTGTCCTTGGCCAGCACGGCGTCGGACAGCGACGTGCGGTGGTTGTGCCCGCCGCCGCAGCGCACGGCGTACCGCTCGAGCGCACGGAGCCCTGGCGTGGTCTTCCGGGTGTCGACGATGCGCGCCGAGGTGCCCGCGGCGGCCGCGACGTGGGCCGCGGTGGCGGTGGCGATCCCCGACATGCGCTGCACCAGGTTCAGCGCGACCCGCTCGGCGCGGAGCACCGAACGCGCCGATCCCGTCACGGTGGCGAGCGTGTCGCCAGCGGTGAACGCGGCCCCCTCGTCGGCGTGCAGGGTGGCCCGGATCGACGGGTCGACCGCGTGCATGACCGCCACGAAGACGGTCCCGCCGCTCAGTACTCCGGGTTCACGGGCCGCGAGCGTCGCCGTGGCGGTCGCGTCGGCCGGGATGAGCGTCTCGCTGGTGACGTCGCCCCAGGGCGCGTCCTCCTCCAGCGCGGTCTCGATGACGCGGCGGAGGGCGTGCGGCGGGATGGTGCCGGGGTCGATGGTCATGCGGGAACCTCCTGCGGAACGGCGATGTGTCGAGTGACCGTCTCGGCGACCCAGGCGTACGAGGCCGGGGCTGCCGGATCGGTGTCGGGGTGGTCGGTGCGGGCGTGGGCACCGCGGGACTCGGTGCGGGTCTCGGCGGCGAGCGCCACCAGCCGTGCCAGGTCGAGCAGTGCGCGGTCCTCGTGCTCGCGCACGCCGCCGGTGGCGGGCGCGGTGAGCGCGTCGAGGTCGCGCCGGGCGCTCGCCAGTCCGGTCGCGTCACGCAGCAGCCCGACGCGGTCGGTCATGACGGCCTGGACCGCCTGCCGGACGGCACCGACGTCGTCGAGGTGGGTCGCGCCTCCAGGCAGGGCCTGACGGGAGGCGCGGATCACGTCCGCCACTCGGGGAACGCTGGTCACGCGCAGGTCTGCGTTCCCCCGCAGGCGGAGCAGGCCGGGCCGGGTTCCGGCGACCGCGTCCGCTGCGCGGACCGCGAAGACGAGCCCCTCGAGCAGGGAGTTCGAGGCCAGTCGGTTCGCGCCGTGGACCCCGGTGCACGCGGCCTCGCCGATCGCGAGCAACCCCGGGAGGCTGGTGCGCCCCTCGGCGTCGGTGGCGATGCCGCCCATCGAGTAGTGGGCCGCCGGGGACACCGGCACACCCTGTCGGGTCCAGTCGAAACCGGCCGCACGGGTGGCCCGGGTGAGTCCGGGGAAGCGTCCGGTCAGGAAGTCCGCGCCGAGTCCGGTGGCGTCGAGGAGCACCGGTGCGCCGCCCTGGTCGCGGACGGCGGCGGCGATGCCGCGGGCGACGACGTCGCGTGGAGCGAGCTCGGCGTCCGGGTGCACCGCCGTCATGAAGCGGCGTCCGCGCGCGTCGCGGAGGACGGCTCCTTCGCCGCGGACGGCCTCGGACACGAGCCCGCCGTCCGGCACCGCGAGGCGGGTCGGGTGGAACTGGACGAACTCCAGGTCAGCGACCACCGCTCCGGCACGCCACGCGGCGGCCACGCCGTCCCCCGTCGCCACGAGCGGGTTGGTGGTCTCGCGGTACAGGTGTCCCGCTCCCCCGGAGGCGATCACGACGGCGTCGGCGTCGATCCGTCGGGGTTCGCCGAGCAGGTCGAGGACGTCGATGCCGACGACGGTGCCGTCGCGCACGACCAGGTCGGTGAGGCAGGTGCGCTCGAGGATCGTGACGTGCTGGCGGTGCAGCGCGTCGATGAGCGTACGCTCGATCGCCGCGCCGGTCGCGTCGCCGTCGGCGTGCACCACGCGCCAGCGTCCGTGCGCGGCTTCGCGCCCGCGGGCCAGGTCGTCGCCGTACCGGTCGAGTGCCGACGGGTCGGTCGAGCGGTCGAACGGCACACCGAGGGCGAGCAGGTCGCGGACCCGGGCCGGCCCGTCGGTGCAGAGGACCTCGACGGCGCGCGCGTCCGCGCTGCCGGCTGCCGCGACGTGGGTGTCGGCCTGGTGCAGTGCCGGCGAGTCGTCGGCTCCGAGCGCCACCGCGACCCCGCCCTGGGCGTACGCGGTGGCGCTGTCGGCGAGCGCGCCTTTCGTCACCAGCGTGACGTCGTGGACGGCGCTGGCACGGATCGCTGCGGTCAGTCCGGCGATGCCGGAGCCGACGATGACGACGTGCACGGTGGTCTCCCTCGGTCGTTCGGGTTCGGGCTCGGGCTCGGGCTCGGGCTCGGGGCTCAGCCGCGGGGCTTGGCCGCGAGCATCCGCTCGAGCGCGACCTTGGCGTCGGCCTGGACCTCGGCGGGGACGACGATCTCATTGAGGACCTCGCCGCGCACCAGTGCCTCGAGCACCCAGGCGAGGTAGCCCGGGTGGATCCGGTACATCGTCGAGCACGGGCAGACGACCGGGTCGAGGCAGAAGATCGTGTGCTGCGGGTACTCGGCGGCGAGCCGGTTCACCATGTTGATCTCGGTGCCGATCGCGAACGTCGTCGGTTCGGTGGCCGCGGCGACGGTCTTCCGGATCAGGTCGGTGCTGCCGGCGTGGTCGGCGGCGTCGACGACGGCCATCGGGCACTCGGGGTGCACGATGACCTGGACGCCGGGGTGCTCGCGGCGGGCCTGGTCGATCTGGTCGACCGTGAAGCGGCGGTGCACCGAGCAGAAGCCGTGCCAGAGGATGACCTTCGCCGCTTCGAGGTCGCTCGTCTCGTTGCCGCCCAGGGGCTTCCGGGGGTTCCACATCGGCATCAGGTCGGTGCTGATCCCCATGGCCTTGGCGGTGTTGCGACCGAGGTGCTGGTCGGGGAAGAACAGCACGCGCTGCCCACGCTCGAACGCCCACTCGAGCACCGTCGCGGCGTTCGAGCTGGTGCAGACGATGCCGCCGTTGCGCCCGCAGAACGCCTTGAGGTCGGCGGCGGAGTTCATGTAGGTGACGGGGATGACGGGCACCCGGCCGTCGGCGTCGGGCTCGGTGCCGTAGACGGCGGTCAGCTCGGCCCAGGCGGCCTCGACGCTGTCGATGTCGGCCATGTCCGCCATCGAGCAGCCGGCCGCGAGGTTCGGCAGGATGACGCGCTGGTCGTCGCGGGCCAGGATGTCGGCGGTCTCGGCCATGAAGTGCACGCCGCAGAACACGATGGCCTCGGCGTCGGGCTTCGTCAGCGCCGCGTTGGCGAGCTGGAACGAGTCACCGAGGAAGTCCGCGTGCCGGACGACCTCGTCGCGCTGGTAGAAGTGCCCGAGGACGACGACCCGGTCGCCGAGCGTCGCCTTCGCCCGCTCGATGCGCGCGTGCAGCTCGTCGGTCGGCGCGGTCTTGTACTCGTCCGGCAGCACGCCCTGCCGCGGTGCGCTCGTCGGGATGACGTCGGTCATCGACGAGCCCGGGCCGTACCCGGGCCGGGAGTCGAAGTCCCACGTGGGCATGGCGAGGTCGGGCGTGCAGGTGCTGCCGCCGGCCTTGCCGTTCGAGATGAGGTCGATGGTCGTCGCGATGGACACGGTGGTTCCTATCGGTTCTGCGGTCGTGTGCCCTGCTGCAGCGGGCCGTTGTCCGCGTAGGCCAGGTCGGGGTTCGAGCGGTACAGCCGGGCCGGACGGTGCCGGCCCCCGCTCGTGGTCTCGTCGGTCGGCAGGATCGCGTCGGTCTTCTCGACCTGCCGACGGAAGTTCGCGGGGTCGAGCGCACGCCCGAGCACCGCCTCGTACACCCCGCGCAGCTCGGCGAGGGTGAACCGGTCCCCCAGGAAGGCCTGGGCGATGCGGGAGTACGACATCTTGGTGCGGAGCCGCCAGAGCGCGTACTCCACGATCCGGTCGTGGTCGAAGGCGAGCGGCGGGTGCTCATCGGCGAGGAACCAGCGGACGTTCCAGTCGTCCGGCACGACGTTCGCCTCGTCCGGGTGCACGAGCGCCCAGTACACGATCGACACCACCCGGCTCGGTGAGCGGCCGACGTCGCCGAACGCGTAGAGCTGTTCGAGGTAGCGGGGCTGCACGTTCGTCGTCTCGCGCAGTCGGGCCGCGGCGGAGTCCTCGAGTCCCTCGTCGACGCCGACCCAGCCGCCGGGCAGCGCCCACGACCCCTCGAACGGTTCGGCGACCCGGCGCACCAGCGGCATCCACAGCGCCGGCGCCCCGGTGTCGGGGTGCGGGCGCAGCGCGACGATCACGGTCGAGACCGCGACGCGGATGCCTGCTTCGTCCATGGTGGACCTTAATGTCATTCTGACTCGAAGTGTTCGGGTTGCGATGACACTATCACCGCTTCGCGGTGTGTTGCGCCCGCAGGCGGCTCCGGGTCGTCACGAACCGGAAACAGATCGTCACGAGGCCGAAAACTCCGGGAGGCCCCGCGTGGATACGGTGAGGATCATGACGACGGTGACGAGGATGCATGCCGTGGTGTCGGGGACCGTCCAGGGGGTCGGATTCCGGTACTGGACGGCACGGAAGGCCGACGGGCTCGACCTCGTCGGGTACGCCAGGAACCTCTGGGACGGCACCGTCGAGGTCGAGGCCGAGGGGCCGTCGGTCGCGGTCGAGACGTTGATGGAGTGCCTGCGGAGCGGGCCGCCGTCGGCCACCGTGACGGACGTCGAGTTCCGGCCGGTCGTGCCGCACGGCGACGCCGACGGGTTCGCGATCCTGCACTGACCCGGTCGCACCGACCGTTCACGTGCGGATGTCGGTGCGGAGCGGAGCGGAATAATCGAATCCACTCAGGCGGTTGCCCTGTCTGCGCGTCCTGCGCTACCTCGTTCCACCAGTCGTGATCCACCAGGAGCTCCCGCATGACCCAGGCCGTCGATTCCGCCCCCCGCACGGGAAGCGTCTCGCAACCGACCGCTGCCGAGACCCGACTCGTGATCGGGCTGCTGCTCGTCTCCGCGTTCGTCGTCATCCTCAACGAGACGATCATGGGCGTGGCGCTGCCGCGGCTGATGGACGACCTCGACATCAGTGCGGCGACCGGGCAGTGGCTGACCACGGGCTTCCTGCTCACCATGGCGGTCGTCATCCCGATCACCGGGTTCCTGCTGCAGCGGTTCAACACCCGCCCCGTCTTCGTCTGGGCGATGGGCCTGTTCTCGGCCGGCACCCTGATCGCCCTGCTCGCACCCGGGTTCACGCTGCTGCTCGTCGGCCGCATCGTCCAGGCCAGCGGCACCGCGATCATGATGCCGCTCCTGATGACGACGGTGCTCACCCTCGTCGACCCGGCCCACCGTGGCCGCATCATGGGCAACATCTCGATCGTCATCTCGGTCGCGCCGGCCATCGGCCCGACGATCTCCGGGCTCATCCTCAACGCGTTCGACTGGCGCTGGCTGTTCGGCTTCGTCCTGCCGATCGCGATCGCCGCGCTCATCCTCGGCATGGTGAAGGTCCGCAACGTCTCGACGCCCCGCCGGGCACCGCTCGACGTGTTCTCGGTGATCCTGTCCGCGTTCGCGTTCGGTGGGATCGTCTACGGCCTGTCCAGCATCGGCGAGGCCGGCACCACCGGCCTGTTCGTCCCGGTCACCGCGCTCGTCGTCGGTGCCGTCGCCCTGACGGTCTTCATCCTCCGTCAGACCCGACTGCAGCGCACCGACAGTGCCCTGCTCGACCTGCGCACCTTCCAGACCCGCGGCTTCACCGTCCCGATCGTCGCGATGGCGCTGAGCTTCATGGCGATGTTCGGCACGCTCATCCTGCTGCCGATCTACCTGGAGCGCGTCCTCGGGCTCGAGGTCCTGAACGTCGGACTGCTGCTGCTCCCCGGCGGGCTGCTCATGGGGCTCCTCTCCCCCATCGTCGGGCGCATCTACGATCGTCGCGGACCGCGCGTGCTGCTCATCCCCGGCTCGATCATCGTCAGCGCGGTGCTCTGGGCGCTCTCCACGGTCGGCGTGGACACCAGCGTGTGGTTCGTCCTCGGGGCGCACGTCGTGCTGAGCATCGGCCTGGCGCTCACCTTCACCCCGCTGTTCACGGCGGCGCTCGGTGGCCTGCCCCCGAAGCTCTACTCGCACGGCAGCGCGGTCCTCGGCACGGCGCAGCAGCTCGCCGGAGCCGCCGGCACCGCCCTGTTCGTCACCCTGCTCACGATCGGCGCCGCCACGGCAGCGACCGGCGCGGGTGCGGACGCCGTGGCCGCTGCGACCGCCTCCGGTGTGAAGACCGCGTTCCTGGTCGGCGCGGTGATCTCGCTGTTCGGCATCCTGGCATCGGTCTTCGTCACCCGTCCGGCGGTGCCCGAGGGCGCACCGACGCCCCCGCCCGCGCACTGACCGCGGTGCCGCCCACGGGTCCACGTGGCATCGTGGGCGGCATGCGGTCGACGGCGAGCGAACTGAACTGGTCCGGCACGGTCACGTACACGGCCGAGCAGGTACTCCGACCGGGCTCGATCGACGAGGCAGCCGAGGTCGTCGCACGCTCCCCGCGGGTGCACGGGCTCGGCACCCGGCACTCGTTCAACGACTCCGCCGACGCCCCGGGGGTCCTGCTCGAACTGACCGCGGTCCCCACCGACCTGGTCGTCGACCCCGAGCGGCGGACGGCGACCCTCGGAGCCGGCACCCGGTACGGCGTCGTCGCGCCCGACCTCGACCGCGCCGGGTTCGCGCTGCACAACATGGGGTCGCTCCCGCACATCTCCGTCGGCGGCGCGGTCGCCACCGGCACCCACGGCTCCGGCACCACCCTCGGCTCGTTGACCACCGCGGTCCGGTCCCTCGAACTGCTCGGCCCCGACGGTTCGCTCCGGACCGTCGACCGCACCGACCCGGCGTTCCCCGGCACCGCCCTGCACCTCGGGCTGTTCGGCGTCGTGACCCGGGTCACGCTCGACCTCGAACCCACGTACCGGATGCGGCAGGACTCGTACGGGCCGTTCCCGTGGAGCACGTTCACCGACCACGTCGCCGCAGTCCACGCCGCCGGGTACTCGGTGTGCGCCTACACGGTCTTCGGCGACGAGATCAGCGAGGCGCTCGTGAAGTCCCGGGTCCCCGACGGCGCCGACGACACCGCCGTGCCGGACGACCTGTTCGGCGCTCCCCGGCTGCCCGGCTCCCCCGGCGACGGCCACCACACGGCGCGCGACGGCTCGGTGGGCCCCTGGTGGGACCGGCTGCCGCACTTCCCCATCGAGTCCGTGCCGAGCCACGGGTCCGAGGTGCAGAGCGAGCACTTCGTCCCGCTCCGGCACGCGGCGGCGGCGCTCGACGCCCTACGCTGGCTGGCCGACCGCATCCAGCCGCACCTGCACGTGTGCGAGCTGCGGACGATGGCGGCCGACGACCTCTGGCTGAGCCCGACCCAGGGCGAGGACGTGCTCTGCATCGCGTTCACCTGGCAGAAGCACCCGGAGGCGGTCGCCGCGCTGCTGCCCGACCTCGAGGCGCGGCTCGCACCGTTCGACGGGCGACCGCACTGGGGCAAGATGAGCTCGCTCGACGGCGACGCGATCGCGGAGCTGTACCCGCGGGTGGCGGACGTCCGTGGGCTGATCGCACGAGCCGACCCGGACCGGACGTTCGCATCCGCGTTCGGCGAGCGGGTGCTGCGGGCCTGACCCGCGCCTCCAGTCCGACGCTCCTGCGCACCTGCGCACCCGCGCCCCGGTGCCGGTCCGCAGCGTGCGTCAGCGCAAGCGGGTGACCACCTTCGCACCCCCGTCCCAGTGCCGGAGACCGCCCACGGTGAGCTCCTCGGGCAGGGGCCCGTCCGCAGCGAGGACCCGGAGCGCCGCCGGCAGGTCGACGTCGCGGATCCGCCGAGCGAGGGTGACGTGCGGCGCCCACCGACCGGGCAGCGACGAGTCGACCGAGCCCGGAGCGGCGGCGTCGACCGCGCGGTGGAAACGGGCCAGTGGCTCGTCGACGACCACGCCGAGGCCGAGTACGTGGCGACCGGGGCCGGCGGGGAAGAGCAGGACACCGGCGACGCGCAGGGCCTCGGGCACCGCGACGTCGAGGTCCGTCGGAACGGGAACGGCCTCGCCGGCCACGAGGGTGACGTGCGGGTCGTTCGTGCCCGAGTGGCCGAGGCTCGGCAGTTCCACGGCGACGAGGGTCTGCCAGAGTGCCCGGACCGCCGCGTCCGAGGGGCCGTCGAGGACGAGTTCGATGCTGCGCACGTACCGAGTGAACCAACGCACCCCGTGACGGCGATGTAACACGGCGGAACGGAACTCGCACCGGGGACCCGCTCCCGTCACACTCGACTCCACGCCGCGGACCACCGCGGCTCCCCCGCACAGCACGGCCCACGAGGAGCACCAGCATGTCCGCAGCCCCCGCACTGCCCGAGAAGCCGAAGGGCAAGCGCCCGATCGGCTGGATCGTCGCCGCCGTCATCGTCGTCGTGGCGATCGTCGTCGCCGTCATCGTCGGAGTCGTGCGCTCCGGTGGTGACAGCGGTGGCGCTGCCGCCGGTGACGCTGCGCCGAAGACCGTCACGATCGGTGTCTCGGACAAGTCGCTGCCCTACTGGAACACGTACGTGAAGGCCGCCAAGGAGCAGCTCAACGTCACCGTGAAGCTCCAGAACTTCTCGGACTACTCGCTGCCGAACCCTGCGCTCAAGGACAAGCAGATCGACATCAACCAGTTCCAGCACATCCAGTACCTGGCGAACTACAACGTCACCTCGGACGACGACCTGCAGCCGATCGGCGCGACGGCCGTCTACCCGCTGCCGCTGTACTCGACGAAGGTCTCCGACGTCGCGGACTTCGAGGACGGCGCGAAGGTCGCGATCCCGAACGACGCCATCAACGAGGCCCGTGCGCTCCTGGTCCTGCAGGCCGCTGACCTGCTCGAGCTCAAGGACGGCGGCAACGCCTTCTCGACCACGGCCGACATCACCTCGCACAAGGTCGACGTGCAGACGCTCGACGCCTCGCAGACCGCGAACGCCCTGCAGCAGGGCTCCGTCGAGGGCGCGATCGTCAACGTGAACTACGCCACCTCGGCCGGGCTCGACACCAAGGACGCGATCTTCCAGGACGACCCGAAGAGCGCCTCCGCCGCCCCGTACGTGAACGTCTTCGCCGTCCGCGACGCCGACAAGACCAACAAGACGTACCTCGACCTGGCGAAGCTGTTCCAGGACGACGCCGTGCAGAAGGTCTTCGCGAAGGACTACCCGGACGCCGTCCCGAGCGACGAGAGTGCCGCCTCGCTGCAGAAGGAGCTCACCACGGTCGAGTCCGACGCGAAGGCGGCAGCGGAGTAGTGCCGGTCCTCGTCGAACTCCGCGGCGTCTCGAAGCACTACCGCCGCGCCGACACCGGCGAGACCGTGGTGGCCGTCGAGGACGTCTCCCTGGACGTGCACCAGGGAGAGGTCCTCGGCGTCATCGGGTACTCCGGTGCGGGCAAGTCCACCCTGGTCCGTCTGGTGAACGCCCTCGAGCTCCCCAGCTCCGGGACCGTTACCGTGGCGGGCAAGGAACTGACGGCGATCCCCGAGCGGGATCGCCGTCTGGCGCGTCGCAACATCGGGATGATCTTCCAGCAGTTCAACCTGTTCCGGTCCCGCACCATCGCCGGCAACGTCGCGTACCCGCTCAAGGTCGCCGGTGTGCCGAAGGACGAGCGGGACCGTCGCGTGGCCGAGCTGCTCGACTTCGTCGGGCTCCTCGAGCGCGCCCACGCCTACCCGGAGCAGCTGTCCGGCGGTCAGAAACAGCGCGTCGGCATCGCGCGGGCCCTCGCGGCGTCGCCCGACCTGCTGCTCGCCGACGAGGCCACCAGCGCCCTCGACCCGGAGACCACGTCCGAGGTGCTCGGGCTGCTCCGCCGGGTGAACAAGGAACTCGGCGTCACGATCATCGTCATCACGCACGAGATGGACGCCGTCCGGCAGATCGCCGACCGCGTCGCCGTGATGGAGCAGGGTCGCGTCGTCGAGGTCGGGGACGTCTACGACGTGTTCTCCGCGCCGAAGACGGGTGCTGCGCAGCGGTTCGTCCGCACCGCGCTGCACGACCGCCCCTCGGTCGACACGCTCGCTCGCCTGCGCGAACGCCACCCCGGTCGTCTGGTGACCGTGCAGATCACCGACGAGGCCGGGCTGCAGAACCGGATCGACGCGGTGTTCCGGTCGGCAGGGGTCACCGCCGAGCTCGTGTACGGCGGGGTCGGCGAGATCCGCGAGCGCCGGATCGGTTCGCTCACGTACGAGCTCACGGCCGGCGGGGTCGCCGACGCCGGTGCTGGTGCTGGTGCTGGTGCACCGGACGCCATCGACCGCGCCGTCGCCGCCCTGCGCGCCGACGGGGTCACGACCGACGAGGAGGCAGCAGCGTGAACAACTCGTTCCAGAGCGTGATCGACACGTTCGACGTCTTCCTCGCCGCCATGCGCGACACCATCGTGATGTCGCTCGTGTCACTCGTCATCGCCGGCGTCATCGGGCTCGCCCTCGGGCTGCTGCTCTACGCGACCCGGCCGGGCAACCTGCTCGGCAACCGCACCGCGTACACGATCATCAACGTCGTCGTGAACCTGGTCCGGCCGATCCCGTTCGTGATCTTCCTCGCCGCGATCGCCCCGCTGTCGCGCGTCGTGGTGCAGACCACGATCGGCGTGCCCGCGGTGACCTTCGCGATCTCGTTGGCAGCGGCCTTCGCGGTGTCGCGCATCGTCGAGCAGAACTTGCTCGCGGTCGACCCCGGCGTCGTCGAGGCGGCTCGCGCGTCGGGTGCGCACCCGATCTCGATCCTGCTGACCGTCCTGATCCCCGAGGGCCTCGGGCCGCTCATCCTCGGCTACACGTTCATCTACATCGGCATCGTCGACATGACGGCGCAGGGTGCGTTGATCGGCGGCGGTGGACTCGGTGAGTACGCGATCACCTACGGATCGCAGCGGTACGACTGGTGGATCGTGTACGTGTCGGTCGCGGCGATCGTCGTCATCGTGCAGCTCGGCCAGTTCGTCGGCAACCGGCTGGCGCGCGCGACCCTGCGTCGCTGACGCGGAGGCGCCGCTCGCGGCGCGGCGCGTCGCGGGCTCGCGACTCCCCGCTCACGTCCGCCGAGTGGTCACGACGTGTCGCTCGGCGGAACGCTGGCCGACAGTTCGTGACCACGCGACGGCGGGCGCGGCGCGTTTCGCCGCCTCGCCATGTGCCGTGGCCGCAACCGCCTGGAGGCCCGGTGCCGGTACACGAGACCGGCACCGGGCCTCCAGTGCGTTGCCGGCTCCACCGGCGCGCCCAGCGTCGCCCGCCGAGCGGTCACGACTTCCCGCCGTCGCCCGCGGAGTGGTCACGACGTGTCGTCTGCCGGACCGCCGGCCGACACTTGCTGACCACTCGACGACATGCTCGCGGGTCAGGCGGCCGGCGACTCCACGGTCTCGATCGTGCCGGTCGCTCCGGGGTGCTCGTAGTGCGCGCGCACCAGGATCGGACGGTGGTCGGAGATACCCGCCGGCAGGGTCTCGACGCCGGCGATGTGCAGCCCGACGCTCGTCGCGAAGTCGAAGTGGCCCGTGAACTTGCGGTACCGCAGGTACGTCGGCTGGTCGGACAGCGACAGTGCGAACCCGCCCTGCTCGATCTTGCGACGCAGGTTCGTCTGGAACCAGGGGTAGTTGAAGTCGCCGACCATGACCGCGGGGACGTCCTTCGCGAGCTCGCGGAGGAACTGGTGCGCCGCCTCGATCTGCTTGCGACGCAGGGAGTTCGTCGCGGTCAGCGGTGAGGCGTGGAACGAAGCGACGACGACCTCGGCGTCGGCCTCGGTGTCGCGCAGGTGCATCGCGATGAGCCGTTCGTGCGCGGGTGCGAGGACCCGGTCGTGCAGGGACTTCTGCAGCGAGTGGATGCTGAAGTCCTGCACCTCGAAGCGGTCGTCGCGCTTGTAGATGGCGAGCCCGAGGCGGTTCGTGCGGGTGGACGCGGCGAGCGAGAGCCCACCGATCGACGGGGCCAGGTCGTTGCTGTCGCACTCCTGCACGCAGAGGACGTCGGCGTCGGAGGCCTCGGCCAGGGCGGCGAGTTCACCGTTCGCGGTGTGCTCCCGGAGGTTGTAGCTGACGACCCGGAGGGCAGTGGGCGGCACGCCTGCGTCGGTGGCGATCGTGCTCTGCTGTTCTGGCGCGGCCATGCTGCCTTCCTGTCCGGGTGGTCCGGGTCACCCTGCCGCGGCAACCGTACTCGGCGTTCGCAAACGGATGCTGAGACTGTAACGCCTGTCGGGTTTCGCGCGTGTGACCGTGACGGAAACGGACAGTCATGGGCCGCGCAGAACCGCCCGGGTCAGGCGCGGACCCGGCGGGCGGGGCGGACGGTGTCCCCCGCTGTGCGGCTCATCAGGATGCCCTCGACGCACGCGACGGCGAGCAGCGCCGCGATGACCCAGAACGCGACGGAGTACGGGCCGTCGCCACCGAGACCGCCGGCCGCGCGGATCACGACCGCGGCGACGGCGACGCCGAACCCGGCGGCGGTCTGCTGCAGCGTCGACGAGAGCGTGTTCGCCGGGGTCATGTCGGCCTGCTCGACGTCGGCGAAGGCGATGGTGTTGTACGCCGTGAAGCCGACGGAGCGGGCGGCGCCGCTGACGACGAGCAGGACCGCGAGCAGCCAGAACGGGGTGTCCTCGGTCATGAACGCCATCGCGACGACGGTCAGCGCCGCGATCGCACTCGACACGATGATCACCGGGCGGTAGCCGAACCAGCGCAGGAACGGCGTCGTCATCGGCTTGATGCCGAGGTTGCCGACGAAGACCCACAGCACGGCGGACCCGGCGAGCACGGCGCTCCAGCCCCAGGCGTCCTGGAACAGCAGCGGGAGCACGAACGGCACCGCGGAGACCGCCAGGCGGAACAGGCTGCCGCCGGCGTGCGACACCCGGAACGTCTCGAGCCGGAACGCCTCGAGCCCCATGATCGGGTGCGGTGCCCGGCGGAAGTGCCGGATCGCGAACCAGCAGCAGACGGCACCGACGACACCGGACACCACGACGGCCAGGACCGGGATGACGTCGAGCGCGAGCAGCGACGCCATGACGACGAGCGACCCGAGGCCGAAGCACGCGAGCAGCGACCCGAACCAGTCGAACGGCACACGCTGCGCGGCGCGCTCCTGCGGGACGAGGACGAGCGCGGCGACGAACGCGATGACGCCGAGCGGGATGTTGATCAGGAAGATCCAGTGCCACGTCAGGGTGTCGACGAGCACGCCGCCGATGAACGGGGCGATGATCGGCGCGGCGAGGGCGGGCCAGGTGAGGATCGCGATGGCGGTGACGAGCTGCTCGCGGCCGGCGCTCCGGAGCACCACGAGCCGGCCGACGGGCACCATCAGCGCGCCGCCGAGCCCCTGCAGGATGCGCCAGAGCGTCAGGTCGACGAGGCCGGTCGACATCGCGCAGAGCGCCGATGCGATCGTGAAGAGCGCGATCGCGCCCGCGAAGACGGTGCGGGACCCGATCCGGTCGGTGAGCCAGCCCGAGACGGGGATGAACACCGCCAGGGTGACCAGGTACGCGGTGATCGCGACGCCGACGGCGGCCGAGTCGACGCCGAGGTCGCGTCCCATCGCGGGCGCCGCCGTCGCCAGGATCGTGCCGTCGAGGAGCTCCATGAAGAAGGTCCCCGCCACGAGCACGGCGACCGCCGTGCTGCCCGTCCGCCGTCTGGGTGTCGTCATCGTCGTCGCCATGTCGCGTCAAAGGCTATGCCCGGTGCCGGGTCGCGAGGGGATCGTGTCAGGAGGTTCCGCGATCGTGTTGTGCATTGCAGAATGATGCGCACCAGCGCGTTGCCCTGCGGGTCCGCCGAGCGGGAGCGTGGAGGCTGCGCGACGACAGGAGGCTCACCGATGACCGACGCCGACTCGACGACCCGGACCGTGACCACGAAGGGCGCCTGGAACCCGGCAGCGGGCACTCCGCACCACGTCCTCGACCACGCCCACCTGCCCGTGATGACGCTGCGCGAGTCCGCCCTGGCGAACAACACCGCCGTCATGCAGGCCTACGTCGACCGCCACGGGCTGCTGTTCGCGCCGCACATGAAGACGCACATGGCACCCGACCTCGCCGCACGGCAGATCGACGCCGGGGCATGGGGAGTCACGGTCGCGTCGGTCCAGCAGGCGATGGTCGCGTGGGAGCACGGCGTGCACCGGATCCTGGTCGCGAACGAGGTCCTCGACCCCGCCGGCCTCGCCTGGCTCGCGTCCCGGCGCACGGTCGACCCGGACGCCGACGTCCTCTGCTACGTCGACTCCGCCGCAGGTGTCACCGCCGCCGTCGCCGCGCAGGGTACCGTCGCCGGCGAGCTGCACGTCCTGGTCGAGCTCGGGTTCCCGGGCGGGCGCACCGGGGTCCGCTCCCCCGACGACGCGCGTGCCCTCGCGCTGCTCGCCCACGACGCCGGGCTCGTGCTCCGCGGTGTCTCCGGGTACGAGGGCGGACTGCCCGGCGTCGACGCTGCCCGCGAGTACGTCGCCGGCGTGCTCGACGTCGCCGAGGACGTCCGCGGGCTCGTCGACGGTCGCGGGCTCCTCAGCATGGGCGGCAGCGCCTGGTTCGACGCCGTCGTGGACGCCGTGGCAGCCCGCACCGACGACCTCGACGTGCTGCTGCGGTCGGGTGCGTACCTGACCCACGACGACGGCTTCTACGCCGAGCGCACGCCGTTCGGCCGGCACCCGGCCGAGGGCTCGCTCGTCGCCGCGATCGAGGTCTGGGGACGCGTGACGTCCTGCCCGGAGCCCGGGCTCGCGTTCGTCGCCGTGGGCAAGCGCGACATCTCCTTCGACGAAGGGCTGCCGGTGGTGCGGTCGGTACGGCCGACCCTGCCAGGAGGCCCGGCGGGCGCCCCACAGATCGTCCCGCCGCCCGGGGCGGTCACCGTCACCCGCCTCGACGACCAGCACTGCTACCTCGCGCTGGCGGACGGCGCCCCCGAGCTGACGCCCGGCGACGTCGTCGTGTTCGGCATCTCGCACCCCTGCACGGTGTTCGACAAGTGGCGGCAGGTGCACGTCCTGGCCGACGACGACACCGTGCTCCGGACGATCGCGACGTGGTTCTGATGCGCGCGACCACCGCGGCCCCGGTGCCGACGGACGGCGACGGTCCTGCCCGGAACGCCGCACTGTCCCTGCGTCGCGGGCTCCGCCTGCTCGACTGCATCGCCGACCGGACCCGCAGCGGCGCGGTGTCCGTCAGCCTGTCCGTGCTGGCCGCCGAGCTCGGCACCTCGAAGTCGACGGTGCTCCGCCTGACGGCCCCGATGCTCGAGAACGACCTGCTGCGCCGCACCGCGGACGCCGGGTTCACGCTCGGCCTCGGTGCCCTGCTGCTCGGGCAGAGCTACCTCGAGGGGATCGACCTGCGCTCCGCCGCCGCACCGTTCCTGCGTCGGACGGCGGAGCAGACCGGGCTGACGTGCCACCTCGTCGTGCCGGACGGCACCGACATCGTCTACGTCGACAAGGTCGAGACCCGCGGCACCGTCCGCATGGGCTCCCGGATCGGGAACCGCCTGCCGATGCGGAACACGGCGTCCGGCAAGGCGATCGTCGCGTTCGGTGAACCGGAGCTGCTCGACCGGGTGCTCGCCGAGCCGGCCCAGGTCATGACGGAGCACACCATCACCGACGACGACCGGTGGCGGCACGAGGTCGACCGCACGCACGGACGGGGGTACGGCATCGACGACCGCGAGAACGAGCCGGACATCCGGTGCGTCGCCGCCCCGGTGTTCGACCACGCGAACCAGGTGGTCGGCGCGATGAGCATCTCCGGGCTGGCCTCGCGGTTCCCCGCAGCGGCGGTCCGCGAACTCGGCGACGGCGTCGTTCGGACCGCCCACGAGATCTCCGTCGCGCTCGGGTCCTCGTCGGCGCAGCTCGCCCTCGCGCGGGGTGCCCGGTGACCGGCTCGGTGCTGACGTTCGGCGAGACGATGCTGCTCCTGACCGGGCGCGACGTCGGCGCGGTGCCGGACCTGGAGCACATGCGGGTGGACACCGGCGGCGCGGAGAGCAACGTCGCGATCGGCCTGGTCCGCGCCGGGGTGCCGGCCACGTGGATCGGTCGGGTCGGCACGGACCCCGCCGGCGACCGGGTCGCCGCCGACATCGGTGGGGAGGGCGTCGACGTCCTCGCGGTCCCCGACGCCGAGCGATCCACCGGCATCATGATGAAGGAGCGGCTGCTCGACGGCCGCACCCGGGTGACCTACCACCGCCGTGGTTCGGCCGGCTCGGCGTTGGCCGCGACGGACCTGCCCGGCAGCGTCGTCGAGACCGCTGCGCTCGTGCACGTCACCGGGATCACCCTCGCGCTCTCCGAGTCCGCACACGACACCGTGACCGCAGCGCTCGACCGGGCTGCCGCCGCCGGTGTGCCGGTGTCGTTCGACGTCAACCACCGGCCGAAGCTCATCGGCGCCGACGCTGCACGAGACCGGTACCGAGCCGTCGCAGCACGGTCCGCCGTGGTGTTCGCCGGCGACGACGAGGCCCGACTCGTGCTCGACCGCGACGAACAGGACGACGACGAGGAGTCACTCGCGCACGACCTCGCCGCACTGGCGCGGGGCCGCGCGGTCGTGAAGCTCGGCTCTCGCGGCGCCGTGGCGTCGATCGACGGCGTGTTCGTCCGTCGGCCCGCGACCCCGGTGCGCGTCGTCGACCCGGTCGGTGCCGGTGACGCGTTCGTCGCGGGCTGGCTCGCGGCGAGCATGGGCGGAGCGGACGCCGCCGAGGCGCTCGACCGGGCCGCCGACGCCGGCGCCCTCGCCTGCACCGTCGAGAGCGACTGGCGCCGACCGGACCCGGCCGCGTTGCACCACGCCCCGGACCCGTCGGACACCGACCACACCGTGCACGACCACGTCGACCGCTGACACCGCGTCCGCCGACAATGTGTCCGCCGAACACCACCACTCGAGGAAGCGCACCATGACGAACGACACCACGAGCACCGAGCAGCACGCCGGCGCACGGCACCGCCACCAGGCCGGACCGGCGATCGCGATCCTCCGCGGCGGCACCGGCGACCACGTCGAGGACGTCATCGCCACCCTGGTCGAGTCCGGCGTGACGGCGATCGAGATCACCACGAACACCCCACGCTGGCGCGAGGGCATCGCGTGGGCGGTCGAGCGGTACGGTTCCGCGGCCTCCATCGGCGTCGGCACGGTGCTCGACGTCCGCCAGCTCGACGAGGCCGCCGCCGCCGGCGCCTCGTTCGCCGTCAGTCCCCACCTCGACGCCGAACTCGGCGAGCGCGCGCACGAGCGTGGCCTCGGCTGGTACCCCGGTGCCGCGACCCCGACCGAGATCGTCCACGCGTGGCGGCTCGGAGCCCGCGCGGTGAAGGTCTTCCCGGCGGCGCAGCTCGGCGGCCCCGCGTTCCTGAAGCAGGTCCTGGCACCGCTCGACTTCGTCGACGTCATCCCGACCGGGGGCATCGGGGTCGACGACGCCCCGGACTACCTGGCCGCCGGTGCGGTCGCCGTCGGACTCGGGTCCCCGCTCGTCGGCGACGCGCTGACCTCGGGCGACCTCGACGCCCTGCGGGAGCGGGCCGGCCGGCTCGTCGCGGCGCTCGACCGATGACCACCGGCGATCCCGAGCACCTGACGGGCTCCGAGCAGCCCACCGGCGAGCAGTCCGCCGGCGGCGTCGTCCTGCTGCGCGGCGGGTCGGTCCTCGGTGCGGACGGGGCCCCGGTGCGCGCCGACGTCCTCGTCACCGACGCCGTCATCCGCGCCGTCGGTGCCGACCTGGACGCCCCTGCCGACGCGCACGTGATCGACTGCGACGGACGACTGGTGCTGCCGGGCTTCGTGGACGCGCACTCGCACGCCGGGTCGCTCGTGTTCGACGAGGGCGTGCAGCTCGCGCTCCTGCGCCAGGGTGTGACCACGATCGTGACCGGACAGGACGGCGTCGGACCGGCGCCGGGTGACGGTTCGTACGCCGACACGTACTTCGCCGCCATCGACGGCCCGCACCCGACGTACCGCGGTGGCGGGGTCGACGGCCTGCTGACGACTTACGACGGAACGACCCCGATCAACGTCGCGACGCTCGTGCCCGCCGGCACGGTCCGGCACGAGGTCATGGGCGACGACCCCGGGCCGGCGGACAGCGCGCAGCTGGCCGCGATGCGGGAGCTCGTGCGCGACGGCCTCGCGGACGGTGCGGTCGGCCTGGCGACGGGGCTCGACTACGTCCCCGGCCTGTTCGCCGGCACTGCAGAACTCGCTGCGCTCTGCACCGAGGTCGCTGCCGTCGACGGCCTCTACGTGTCACACATGCGCGGTGGTTACGAGGGGAACGCCCGCGCCGGCCTCGACGAGATCGCCGACATCGTCCGCGCGTCGGGCGTCCGCGCACACGTCTCCCACCTGCACGCGCCCGTCGACCTCGCGGTGACGGCACTGGCCGAACTCGAGGCCGAGGGCGCCCCGATGTCGTTCGACGCCTACCCGTACTCGCGCGGCTGCACGATCCTGTCGATGCTGCTGCTGCCCGCGGCCCTCGCCCGCCCCGGCACCGAGGACCTCGCCCACGCGATCGCCGACGACGAGGGTCGTGCCGCGGTCCGGGCGGCCGTGCTCGACCGCGTGCTGTCCCGCGCCGACCTCGGCACTGGCTGGGCGGAGCAGATCACGCTGTCGCACGTGCCCGCCGCCGAGTTCCACGCGCTGCAGGGCCGCACCCTCGCCGACGCCGCCGAGGCGACCGGGACGGATCCGGTGGACCTGGCCATCGACGTCCTGGTCGACTCGGCACTGCAGGTCACCGCCGTGATGCGCGTGCCCCGTCCCCGGACTGCCGACGACCTGGCGCCGCTCTTCCGACTGCCCGGGCACACGGCCGGTTCCGACGGCATCTTCGTGGGCACCCACCCGCACCCACGCGCGTACGGCACGTTCGCACGCTACCTGCAGGACTTCGCCCGCACGGGGCTCCTGACGTGGCTCGAGGCCTCGCGGCACCTGTCCGCCACTGCGGTCGAGCGACTCGGTCTCGGTCGACGGGGCGCAGTCACCGTCGGGGCGGTCGCCGACCTGGTGGTCGTGGATCCCGATCGGGTCGCGGCGCGGTCGTCCTACGACGAACCGATGCGCCTGGCCGAGGGCATCGACGACGTCCTCGTCGCCGGCGTCCCCGTGCTGGCCGAAGGCGCCCTGACGCACGCGACCCCCGGTGCCGGGCTGCGTCGCCACCCGGGTCGGATCGACCACGGGCAGGGAGCAGCGGGCACCGGGGGTCGGTGACCCAGCACGGCCGGTGACGCAGCACCGCCGGTGACGCAGCACGGTCAGCGACGCAGCACGGTGCCGCGGCTCGGTGAGGCTTCACACAGCCTGCACCGACGTCACGAAGCGCTCGGCAGCACCGCCACGACGTCGATCTCGACCAGGATGTTCGCCAAGTGCGACTGCACGGTGGTGCGGACCGGGTACGGCTGCGAGAAGTGCTTCGCGTACTCCTCGTTGAAGGCTGGGAAGTCGCGGTCGGAGTGCTCGAGGTGCACGGTGGACTTCACGACGTCGTCGAGGGTGGCACCGTGCTCGGCCAGGACCGCTGCGACGTTGGCCAGCACCTGCGCGGTCTGACCAGCCACGTCGTCGGCGATCGCACCCGTGGCGGGGTCCTGTGGGCCGAACCCGGCGGTGTAGATGAAGCCGTTGGCGACGATGCCCTGGCTGTAGGGCCCGGCGGGCTTCGGGGCGTTGTCGGTCACGATGGCGGTCTTCGGCGCGGTGGGGTTCGGCACGGTTGCTCCTGTGGTTCGTCGGTCGTGGGCGGACTCCAGGCTAGGCGGAAGGCCGCCTCGAGAGCCGACCACGCACCCGACCGATTCCGTATTGCAGAACGCAGGGCGGGCCTCCCGTCCGGGGTGCCGCACCGACCACCCAGGTGGAGGGCGACTACCCTGGCCGGGTGCCGTCCTCCCTGCCCGAACGCCGCCGAGCGCGCACGGGCTCGCGCCGAGCACGCGCATGAGCCGGCTCGACGGCGCGGTCACCGGGACCGCCGCGACCGGACGGCGCCGCGCACTCGACACCGTGACCTCCCTGCCGGCGTGGGCGGCCGTGCTGCTCGTCTGGACCGGCGGCCGGATCGTGTCGACGCTGTGGCTGGCACTCGCGTACCCGCTCATCGGACGGGCGATGCCGGACAACGCCATCTGGGGCAACGGGCACGGCTTCACGGCGTTCCTCACCGCCTGGGACGGTCAGTACTACGAGCAGATCTCGCTGCACGGGTACCCCGACGTGCTGCCGCTCGACGCCGTCGGCAACGTGGCGCAGAACGCCTGGGCCTTCCTGCCGGCATTCCCGTTCACGATCCGGATGCTCACCGCCTCGACCGGGCTGCCGTTCACCGTCGGCGCCCCGCTCATCTCCGTGCTGGCCGGTCTGCTGGCGACCTATCTGCTGCACCGCCTGGTCCGCGACCGTGCGGGCAACGCCGCCGCGATGTGGGCAGTCTTCTTCTTCACGTGCGGGCCGCTGTCGTTCCTGCTGCAGGTCGGGTACGCGGAGAGCATGTTCCTCGCGCTCACGTTCGGCGCGCTGCTCGCCCTGGAGCGTCGCCGGTACGGGCTGCTCACCGCGCTCGGGGTCGCCGCTGCCTTCACCCGTCCGGGTGCGTTGGCCGTCCCGCTCGTGCTCGGGGTCATCGCCCTGGTGCGGTGGGTCCGGGCTCGCCGTGAGACCGGGCGGGTTCTCGACACCTTCCCGCTCCGCGAGCAGGTGCAGGTCGTGGCCGCCGGTGCCGTGATGGTGGCGGCGGGCCTCGCGTGGCCGGTCATCGCGTCGCACGTGACCGGCACGCCGAACGCCTACCTCGAGACCGAGATGTCGTGGTGGGTGAACTTCATCGGCCGCGTGGACTTCGTGCCCTTGTCGCCGTGGTTCCTCATCGCCGGGCGCTGGCTCGGCGTCGGCGGGGTCCTGATCGTGGTGTTCCTGCTCGTCGGGTTCCCGATCTGGCTGCTCCGCCGGTCGACGAAGCGGCTCGGGTCGACGACCGTGCTGTACTCGGCCGCCTACGCGCTCTACATCTTCGCGGTGTCGCTGCCGATGGCCTCGACCCCGCGGCTGCTCATGCCCCTGGCGCCGTTGTTCGGCTCGCCGGAGCTCGTCGCGAAGCCGTGGATGCGGTGGACGTTCGTCACTGCGGCGCTGGCCGGGCAGCCGGTGCTCGTCGCGGTGCTCTGGCTGCTCGGGCCTCCGTAGCGAGGACGGCGACGCCGGCAGCGGCCCGACGACAGCTCCGACGCGGAACGACGGAATCGACGTCGTACGACATCGGTCCCGTCGTTCGGAGTCGGATCGCCCCGCCCCGCCCCTACAGCTCGACGGTCCCGTGGTCCCCGGTGTCCGGCTGGCTCTGCTTGCCGAGTGCGGCCTTGAGCGTCTGCACGAGGCTGCCGACCGGGCCGGTGTCCTGCGTCCAGTACTCGACCGAGTCGCCCGACACGGTGAGGAGTCGGATCGAGGGGTCGTCGCGGCCGTCCGGGAACCAGGCCTCGGCGAACGGTGACCACAGCTCGTCGATCACGGCACTGTCCTGCGTCACCGTGGCGGTGCCAGCGATGGACAGGTAGCCGCCCTGCGACTCGATGGAGACGTTGACGTGCGGGTTCCTGGCGATGTCGTCGACCTTCTCGCTGCCGTCCTGCACCAGGAAGCGGAGGGTCCCGTTGAACGCCTTGTCCTGCACAGCGAGCGGCCGGGCGTGCAGCTGGCCGTCCTCGCTCACCGTCGTCAACAGGGCCGTGTGGGCGCCGTGGACGATGTCCGAGATGGCGGCGCGCTGGTCGGTCTGCGTGTCGGTCATGATGCTCCTTTGCGTCGTGCGCCCCACCCGTCCCGACGTTCGACCGCGGGTCCGGCGGGGCCGTACCGTTCCCGCCAGTGTGCCCCTCGACGCTGGGCGCGTCCGGCACACGGCAGCACCACCCCGACCGGGAGGCACGCGCCGACTCCCCCGGACACGTCCGGCCACGCAGGTGGCCGGTCCGCAGTGCCCGCACCCGGACCGGCGCACTCCATGCGTCCGCACACAGCGACACTCCACCAGACGATCACCGCGTGCATCGTCGGAACATGCACACGCACCGGATGCATGCGCAACGAGCGACAGTCCACGAGTCGATCCGGTGGTGGATCGTCGGAAGATGCACCCGTACGGAACGCGTCAGGCGGGCTCGCGGATGGTGGTCTCGACGTCGACGACCTGCGGCACCCGCGGCATCGACGCGAAGCCGAACGCCACGGGCGGGTCGAGCGGTACCAAGGTGCCGAGGGGCTCCCCCGCCCAGGTCCCGCGCACGCCGGTGACGTCGTGCGCCCCGGTCACGCCGTAGTACTCGCGGCGTCCGTTCCCCGCCGAGCCGGCGGTGCCGGATCCGGGCGCGACGAGCCGGGCGATCGGGTCGATCGCGGCGAGCCACCGCGGGTCGCGGGCGATCGGCTTCGGGACCACGCGCAGCACCCGGCCGAGCGGTGAGATCGTGCCGACGTCGACCGAGACCTGCAGGGCGCCGGCGTCGAGCTCCAGGCCACGGGCCGTTCGTCGGGCCCGGACGTCTACCACGGACACGGTGTCGAACCGGTAGGTGCCGGAGACGTAGGCGGCGACGATCTCGTCCGGCGCGAGCAGCACGCTGGTGCCGTCGGGTAGCTCGAGGAACACGTCGGTGAACGCCCCGAACGGCGAGCGGTCCCACATCCCGACGACGATCCGGACGCCCGAGGTGGTGCCGACGCCCATGATCCGGCCGCGGAACCGGCGCTCGACGGGTGGGGTGCTGGGGCGTGACGGCATGCCGTGGACCGTACCCGGCGTGCCCGTGAGCCGGACCGACGGAGCCGACCCGCGCCTCCCGGCCGACGGGTGCGCGAAAGCGACGGATCGCCGCGAACGTTCCGCGGCGATCTGTCGCTTTCGCGGGGTAGGCCCGCCGGGGTGACCGCCTACGGGACGGGGACGGGCTCGGCGAGCAGCTCGCGCACACGGGGCGCGACCTGGGTGCCGTACAGCTCGATGGACCGCAGCATGTCCTCGTGCGGCAGGCGACCGGTCGCGTAGCGCATGTCGAACCGCGAGGCGCCGAGGATCCGCATGTTCCGGGCGATCTTCCGCGCCACGGTCTCCGGCGACCCGACGTACAGCGAGCCACCGGCGGACAGGCCCGCGTGGTAGCCGGCGACGTCGAGGGGCGGCCAGCCGCGCTCCCGGCCGAGCTGGTCGGTGACGGCCTTGTGGTACGGCCAGTACCGCTCGGCGGCTTCCTCGTCGGTCGCCGCGACGAAGCCCGGCGAGTGCATCGCGATGGGCTGCTGCGGCAGGTCGAGCTGGGTGAGCGCCTGACGGTACAGCCGCGAGAACGGGGCGAACTGCGCCGGCTGCCCGCCGATGATGGCGAGGAAGAGCGGCAGGCCGTACGACGCCGCACGGATCACCGACTGCGGGGAACCGCCGACGCCGATCCAGGTGGGGATGGCGCCGTGCTCGAGCTTCGGGAAGACGTCCTGGTCGACCAGGCTCGCGCGCTTCGTGCCGGACCAGGTGACGGCGTCGCCGCCGCGCAGGGCCGCCCAGAGCTGCAGCTTCTCCTCGAACAGGACCTCGTAGTCGGAGAGCTCGTGGCCGAACAGCGGGAACGACTCGGTGAAGGAACCGCGCCCGAGGATGACCTCGGCACGGCCGTCCGAGATCGCGTCGACGGTGGCGAAGCGCTCGTAGACGCGCACGGGGTCGTCGGACGACAGCACCGTGACGGCGGAGCCCATCCGGATGCGGGAGGTCGAGGCGGCGATCGCGGCGAGGACGACCTCGGGTGCGCTCACCACGAAGTCGGCGCGGTGGTGCTCGCCGACGCCGATGAAGTCGATGCCGACCTGGTCGGCGAGGACGGCCTGGGCCACGACGTCGCGGATGCTCTGCGCGTCGGACTTGAGGCTGCCGTCGGCGAGCTCGGTGACGTCGCCGAAGGTGTCGATGCCGAGCTCCACGCGTCCGATCCGCTCGGGTGCGGGCGGCGGGACGTCCGAGGGGCGGTCGGTGCCGAATGCGTTGCTCATGGTTCCTCCTGGTCGCACTTCCATGCGTTTGCATCAAACTAGCACGGCCGAGCCGTGATGGCCAGCGCCCGCGTGTACGGTCGCCCGCATGCCGAAGCTCCCTGACCAGACCGGACGCAGGATCGTCGTCACCGGCTCCAACAGTGGCACCGGGAAGGAAGCCGCGACCCGTCTCGCGGCCGCCGGCGCGAGCGTCGTGCTCGCCGTGCGCACGACCGCGAAGGGCGATGCCGCCGCGGCCGAGATCCGTGCAGCGCACCCGAACGCCGACGTCGAGGTGCGCGAACTCGACCTGGCGGACCTGGCGAGCGTGCGCCGCTTCGCCGACGGCATCGTCGGCGAGGACCGCCCGATCGACGTCCTGGTGAACAACGCTGGCGTCATGGCGCCGCCGCAGCGCTTCGAGACGGTCGACGGGTTCGAGCTGCAGTTCGGCACGAACTTCCTCGGCCCGTTCGCGCTGACGAACCTGCTGCTGCCCTCGCTGCTGCGCGCCGAGGCACCGCGGGTCGCGACCATGTCGAGCCTCGCCGCGATCCCCGGCCGGATCCGCTTCGGCGACCTGCAGTGGGAACGCGGGTACAACGGCTGGCGTGCCTACGGCCAGTCCAAGCTCGCCGACCTGCTCCTCGCACTGCACCTGCACCGGCTGACCGTCGAGGCGGACGTCCCCCTCGTCAGCACCGCGGCGCACCCCGGCTACACCCGCACGAACCTCCAGTCGGCCGGGCGCTCACTCGGACGCGCGAAGCCGGTGCGGCCCAGCAACCGCGCGCTCCCCTTCACCCAGGCGGTCGAGCAGGGCACCGAGCCGCTGCTCTACGCCGCGGTCGGCCCGAACGCGGTCGGCGGCGCCTACTACGGCCCGGCCGGACCCTTCGGCCTGACCGGACCGACGACCGCCGTCTCGATCCCCGGGTCGGCACGGAGCGCCGACCTCGCCCGCTCGCTCTGGGCCGTCGCCGAGGACCTCACCGGGACGCGTCCGCTCCTCTGAGCGCGGGGCGCGGGGCGCGGCCGGGAGGCCCGTGGCGCGTCCGGTGCGCCGCCCGCGTCAGGCGCGGTGCAGCTCCACCGACCCGTCCAGCCGTCCGGGTTCGGTCAGGCGGGCGTGCTGCAGGACCGTGCGGTCCGGACCGATCGCCGCGGCGACGATCGACAGTGTCGTCCTGTGCCCCTCGGCCTCGTGCGCGTCGCGGAGGATCGCGTCGGGGTGGTCGCTCGGCAGCACAGCAGACTCGGCCAGGACGCCGAACCAGCCGCTCCACCCGTCTCCGGCGTCGTCGCCCGCGTCCACCGTCCGGAGTTCGTCGAAGGGTCCGAGCACCGGTGGCCCGACCGGGGCCTCCGCGGCGCGGAAGGCCTCGAGCCACCGCCCGATGCGCGGCGCCGCCGGGTCGTCCGGTTCGCCGTGCGTCACCATGTGCACGCCGGGGCCGAGCTCGGTCGTGCGGACCCGTGTGCCGTCCCAGGTCAGGACCGCGGCGCCGTCGGCCGTCGCCCGCACCAGGTTGAACGCGCGGGTGGTCGGCAGCGTGCCGTCGTGTCCGGGCAAGACGTCGTCGGCGACGGCGTCGACCGGCACCACGCCGCGGGTCGTCCACGTGCCGTCGACACTCGGCACCGGTTCGCCGCGGTTGAGCACCACCGCCAGTCCGGCGCGGTCCGAGGCGGCGAGCCACGCACCGCCGGCAGCACGGTCGCGCACACCGCGGACCCCGGGGTCGCGATCGGGCCACCACGCAGCAGGCGGGTCCCACGGACGCTCAGGTGACTCGTCCCGCAGGGCGAGCACGGTGACGGGCCACGCGGACCCGGGGTCGACGCGGACGACGACGGTGCACATGCCGTCGATCCTCGCACGTGCCCCCGGTAGCGTGAGCGGCGTGAACGCAGCAGCAGAGCGCGGCCTGACCGTCATCGTGGGGATCACCGGGGGCATCGCCGCCTACAAGGCCGTCGGCGTGGTCCGCGACCTCGTCAAGCGCGGGCACGAGGTGCACGTCGTCCCGACCGAGGGGGCGCTGCGCTTCGTCGGGCTGCCGACGCTCGAGGCACTCAGCCGCAACCCCGTCACCACGAGCGTCTGGGACGACGTCTCCGAGGTCCGCCACGTCGCCCTCGGCCGTCGCGCGGACCTGGTCGTGGTGGCCCCGGCGACCGCGGACTCCCTGGCACGGATGGCGAACGGCCTGGCGAGCGACCTGCTCGGTACGACGCTGCTCGCCACCGACGCCCCGGTCGTCGTCGCGCCGGCGATGCACCCGCAGATGTGGGAACACCCCGCGACCCGGGCCAACGTCGCCGTCCTGCGCGAACGGGGTGTGCACCTGGTCGGACCGGTGGTCGGCGCCTTGACGGGCGACGACGCCGGCATCGGCCGGATGGCGGAACCCGAGGACATCGTCGCCGCAGCGCTCGCCGTGCTGGACGGCCCGGGCGGTGCAGGGGCGGGGCGTCGCGCCGGCACCGACGAGGGGACGCAGTCCGGCGCCGGGGCTCGTGGCGAGCAGGGCGACCTGTCCGGCGTCCGCGTGGTCGTCAGCGCGGGGGGCACCCGCGAGCCGTTCGACCCGGTGCGCTTCGTCGGCAACCGGTCGAGCGGTCGGCAGGGCCTGGCGATCGCCGCCGACGCAGCGGCGCGCGGCGCCGTCGTCACCGTCGTCGCCGCGAACGTCGAGGCCGGCCTGACCGCGGGCATCGACGCGACCGTCGTGCCGGTGGGGTCAGCACTCGAGCTCGCCGAGGCCGTGCACGCCGCGGCGGTCGATGCCGACGTCGTCGTGATGACCGCTGCCGTCGCCGACTACCGGCCGGCCGAGGTCCTCGCCGAGAAGCTCAAGAAGGATGCCCAGGGCGAGCGGATGACGCTCGAGCTGGTGCGGAACCCCGACGTGCTCGCCGACCTGGTGTCGGCGCGGCGCACCGGGCAGGTCATCGTCGGGTTCGCCGCCGAGACCGAACCCGACCGCGACGCCCGCATCGCACTCGGGCGCGCGAAGATCGCCCGCAAGCCCGCCGACCTGCTCGTCGTGAACCACGTCGGCTGGTCGGCCGGGTTCGAGCGCGAGGAGAACGCGATCGAGGTCCTGGTGCCGGGCGGCGAGGTGGTCCGCGAGACCTCGGGCACGAAGGCCGAGGTGGCGGCGGCGGTCCTCGACCTCGTCGCGACCGCACTGACCTGATTCCGAGGACGGGCGAGCACGATGGGGGCATGCGACGACGTGAGCGGATCAAACGAGCCACCCGGACTGCCACACTGCTCGCGGTGCTGCTCGGCGGGGCCGGCGTCACCCACTTCCTGCAGCCGCGCCACTACGACCGGATCGTGCCGGACACACTGCCACCGCGGCTGACGACGGTCGCGTCCGGCGTGGCCGAACTCGGCATCGCCGCCGGGCTCGTGTTCCCGGCCACTCGCCGGGCCTCGGGGTGGGCTGCAGCTGCCCTGTTCGCCGCGGTCTTCCCTGCGAACGTGAAGATGGCGAACGACCTGCTCGACAGCCCGCGCTCGACCCGGGCGATGCGCCTCGTCTCCGTGCTGCGGCTCCCGCTGCAGGCTCCGCTCGTCCTGTGGGCCGTGCGCGTCGGTCGGCACGCACCGAAGCGGTGACCCAGCCGTCCTGGACCCGTGCGGCCGCACCGCTGCTGCACCGGCCGGTGACCCAGCACGCGTGGGACGACGTCGTCTTCGCGCACTGGCGACACGACCCGGGCTCGCTGGCGCGACTCGTCCCGCGGGGGACGCGCCCCGACGTGGTCGACGGCAGCGCCTGGGTGGGACTCACGGCCTACGTCTTCCACGAGACGCGAGTGCCGCCGTTCCCCTCCGCCGGCCGCCTCGGCCGCATGACCGAGGTCACCATCGAGGTCCTGACCGTGGACGACCAGGGCCGGCGCGGGGTCGCGTACCGCACCGTGGACACCGCGAACGTGCCGGCGATCGTGGCCGCACACGCGCTGCTCGGCGTGCCGTACACCTTCGCGCACGCCCGGTCGCGCCGCCGCGGCGAGGTCGTCGCGCACCGGTCGGTCCGGCATCCCGCACGTGCACTGCACCCGGTGCGCTGGGCGCGATCGCTGCGGCAGGAACGCCCCTCGGGCACGGCCAGACCCCGGCACGCGGCCTCGATCCGGGTCACCGCCGGTGACGTCGTCGACACGCCACTGGCCGCCGAACTCACCACCCGCGCCGGCATCCACGCCCGGTACCTGGCCCAGACGCTGTTCTGGCAGCGACAGCACCCGCCGCTGACCGTTCGGGCCGCGCACCTCGACCGACTCGAGGGGGACCTGCCCGACGCCGTCGGCATGCCGGGGCTGTTCGACCGGGCACCCGACTCGCTGCTCGTCGTCGACGGCACCACGGTGCGGTACGCCTGGGGTGGGGTCGTGCGGTGAGCGACCACGCCACGGACGATGCCGACCGGTGACACGCGCTGAGCCGAGCGGAACGCCGGTCTCATATCAGGTACGTTGATCGGTGCGCGTGCACTGACCGCGCCCCGATCGAAGGAGAACGCATGCCGGTCCCCCGCAGCGCCCCGACCGAGCACCAGCTGCTCCGCGACACCGTCCGGCACAAGATCCACGACGCGATCATGGACGGCACGCTCGTCCCCGGCGAGCGGCTCAACGACGACGAGCTCATCGCCTGGCTCGGCGTCTCCCGCACGCCGATCCGCGAGGCGCTGAGCCAGCTCTCCCGTGCCGGCCTCATCGAGATGGCGCCGAACCGGTACACACGCGTCACGACGCCGAACCCCGCTGAGGTCATCGAGGCGATGCAGACCCTCGGGGTGCTGTTCGGTGGCGTCGTCCGCCTCGCGGTCCCGCGCCTCGGCGCCGGCGCACGGAAGAAGATCCTCGCGCAGCTCGACAAGACGATCGCCGAGCTCGAGTCGCACGACGTCCCCGCCGTGAACCACGACGCGCTCGACGTGTTCGCGCTCTACGTCGCCGAGTGCGGCAACGAGAACCTGCAGCGCGTGTGCGGCGACACCATGGACGGTCTGGCCTTCCGCCTGCGCCTGCCGAACCTCGACGAACTGGTCGACTGGGACCGCATGACCGAGGACTTCCGTCGACTGCGCACTGCGACCGAGTCCGGCGACAACGTCACCGCCGAGCTCGCGACCGAGGCGATTCACCAGCTGCCGGGCGAGAAGCACTGAGTCCGGCTGTACCCCCGTACAGGAACCCGCCCGTCTCGCGCACGCGAGGCGGGCGGTCTGCGTTCCACGGGCCTCCCGGACACCCCGTGCTGGCCCACGACCGACGCGCACGACGCTCCCAGACTGCGGATCCGGCGAGCCGATAGCATCGCTGGCGACCACCCAATCGCCCACCCGGAGCAGCACATGAGTCCTCGATCGACGGACCGTACCGAGGTCGCCGCACGTCTGGCCGCGGCGGTCGGACGGATCAACCGGCGAGCACGGACGGACTCGGCCTCGCTCGGGTACGGGATCGTGTCCGCACTCGCCACCATCCAGCGCGAAGGACCCCTGCGCCCGGGCGACCTGTCGCGGATCGAGGTGGTCACGAAGCCCACGATGACCCGCATCCTGACCGAGCTCGAACAGCGCGGCTTCATCGAGCGCGAGGCGGACCCCCGGGACGGCCGCGCCTTCATGGTCTCAGCCACCGACGAGGGCATCGCGGCGGTCGAACGGGCGCGCTCGGACCGCACCGGGATCGTCGCCGAGCTCATCGCCGAGCTCGGTGAGTCCGACGTCACCGCGATCGCCGGAGCGCTCGACGCCCTCGAACGCGTCGCCCAGGGCGACCGCACCCAGGAACCTCACACGTTCTAGGTCCGAACGAGCCGTTACCGAACCGTTACCAACGGGTGGACGGACGGTTCTGCCAGCGATCCTGGACGCGTCATCCAGTCTGACGAGTCATCGTGTCGGCTTCGCCCGACGGCGGCCTCCCCAGGGCCGGTCGCGGCGGACGGACGGGCCCCACACCACCGTCCGGTCCTCCCCGGTTCGCCGGACTCCCCCTGCTGCGCGCACCTCGACGCGAGCAGCATCGCTCACCGGCCCCGACGTGCCGCGCAGCCCGGAGTCCCGCACCACGAACCGCCCGACCACCGGAACCGATGCCAGGACACACCCCCGACCTCCCCACCAC
>NZ_CACSJV010000025.1:0-45395 GCF_902706105.1 Curtobacterium sp. 18060
GAGACTCGCGCACAGCGACTCGCCTCGCGCCGTCAGCCCCAAGGACTGTCGCCCACCCCGAGACTCGGCAGTGCGCCCGCCCACCCCCCGGGTGATCGTGATCCTGGTGCTCGTGTTCCGCCGCTCGATCGTGTCGGGGCTCACCTCCGGTGCCGTCAAGGGGTGACGCGTCCATTGATTCCTGAGGGATAGTCCGCCAGGATCGGAGCAGACGTCGACGGCGACGGCCAGGACCAACCACCCCGGCCGTCGCCGCCACCGATCGGCGTCACGGATCAGGAGACACGTCATGGCTGACAGCACTGCGCCCCCGCGCGCCCGGAACCGTGGCCGTCGCGCCGCGGACGACACCGCCCGCCGCTCCCGGCGTCGCAACCGGGTGTTCGCGCTCGCTGCCGGCGGGGTCCTCGTCATCGGCGGCGCGGGCTACACGCTCGCGTCGTGGACGGACACCGAGTGGGTGTTCGGCGGCAACGGCTCGGGTGGGCCGGGCGTCGGCACCTCCGGGTTCGAGGTCGAGCAGAACGTCACGGCGCCGTTCGCCGCGGCGGGCTTCACCTCGGACGAGACGAACCCGGGCCAGGCGCTCCGGTTCACCGTCGACGCGCTCGCCCTGTCGCCGGGCAGCGCGACCTACGCCCCCGTCGCGCTCCGCACCACCGCCGACTCGATCGCCGGCGACCTGGTGCTCCGGGCAGCGGTCCCGGCGTCCGGTGTCACGGTCTCCGACGCCGACGACCTGCTGTGGAACGCCCTGCAGGTCCGGGTCGCCGCGATCACGGACACCACCGCAGTGTGCGACGCCACCGCGTTCGACGTGCCGTGGACGAGCGTCGCGTCCGGGCCGCTCGGCACGGCTGCCGCGACGATCGCGCGGCCCCTCGCCGCGGCCAGCGGGTCGACGCAGGTGTACTGCTTCGAGGTCTCGCTGCCCGCGTCGCCGACCCTGCCCGCCGGCACGTCGGTCGACGCGCTCCAGGGGCGGACGGCCGCGCCCGCGTGGCAGTTCGCCGCCGAGTCCGACTGAGCGCGGCCGTGCGCGGCTCCACCGCGCCGACGTCCTCCGACGAGGGCGCGGCGCCGCCCCGTCGTCCTGCCGACCGCATCCGCACCGTCGTCCTGACGGTCGCCGGCGCGGTCGGGCTCACGTGCCTGCTCGCCTGGGCCGCCGTGGCGTTCACCGGGCTGTCGTTCGTCGTCGTCACCACCGGGTCGATGGCCCCGACGATCCCCGCGGGCGGGCTCGCCATCACGCACCGCGTGCCCGCGGCCGAGATCACCGACGGGGACGTCGTCACGGTCCCACGTGCGGGGTCGGCCCTGCCCGTCACCCACCGGGTGGTCGCGGTGGACCGGGTCCCGGGGGACTCCGCGGCGCGGTCGCTCACCCTGCGGGGCGACGACAACGCCTCCGACGACCGCGACCCGTACGTCGTCCGGCACGCCGGACTCGTGCTCGCGGACGCCCCCGGCCTGGGCTCGGTGCTCGTCGTGGTCACGAGTGCCCCGGCCCGTGGGCTGGCGGTCGCGCTCGTCGGCGTGCTCGTCGCGTGGGCGTTCTGGCCGGCCCGACGGGAGGACTCGTGACCCGCGTCCTCGCCACCTCCGCGGCGGTCGCCGCGGTGCTCGTCGGTGCGACCGGGATCTGCACGACGGCGGTGGCGGTCGCCGCGACGGACTGGAGGCCCGTGGCCGAGACCGGCACGCCGGGCCGGTTGGTGCTGCACACCGGTCCGGAGCCCCTCGTGCTGCCCGGGGCGGGGAACGACGCGGACGTCACGTGGCAGGTGCGGACGAGCGTCGACGAGCCCGGCCCGGTCACCCTCGACCTGCAGCTCACGGGGCGGGGCGGCCTGCCGGGCGGGACCGACGGCGTGCTCGTGACGGTCGCGACGTGCGACCAGCCGTGGGAGGACCCGTCGGGAGCCCCCACGTGCGGCGGACAGACCGCCGCCCTCGTCGACGCCGTCCCCCTCGTCGACTGGGCGACCACCGCGCCGTCGGTCCGTGTGCCCGACCCGGACGGCGACGGCTCGGCGTACCTGCTCGTCCGGTTGTCCCTCGGTGACGCCGCGACCACGGTGCCCCGGACCGCCGAGGTCGGCGTCGGCGTGACCGCCCGCGGCGGGGACCCCGTCGTGCCCGGACGCCCGACGCACGGCGACGGCGACGGCAGCGGCGACGACGTCGGTCCGGTCGTCCTCGCGATGACGGGTGGCGGGTTCGCGGGGCCGGTGCTCGTCGCGGTCGCGGCCGTGCTCGCCGGCGTCGCCCTCCGGCTCCGACGCCCCAGGAGCCGGTCGTGAGCCGGCGTCCGCTGCACCTGCGCCGTGGCCGGATCGCGGTCGTCACCGGCATCGTCGTCGCAGCAGCCCTGGTCACGCCCACCGCCGTCCCGAGCACCGCGTCGTGGTCGGACCGCGAGTGGGCGCACGGGGCCGTGGGGACGTCGTCGTTCGACTGCGGCACCGACGCGGACTACACGTCGACGGCCTCGAGCCGGTTCCTGGGCGGGAGCATCGCCGGCATCGACCTCGACGACGTCGCCACCGTGCGCGGCGTCGACGTCGCGAAGACCGGAGCTGCGCCGGCATCGGTCGAGCCGGCCACGGCGCCCGAGCTCGGCACCGGCGGCCGCCCGTTCACGCAGGCGTTCGGCAACCCGCTCGACGTCGGGCTGCTCGGCGACGTGGCGGGCATCGACCTCACCGGTCTCGGCCTCGGACTGCCGGCCGGTTCGGCGGGCGCGGTGAACCAGGTCGCGACGGCGTCGGGCACCGGTGACGCGGTGGCGGCATCAGGGCTCGTCGCAGACTCCGGTGGCGTGCTCGTCACACCGACGACCCCGTCCGGCGACCTGCCCGACCCGGCGTCGATCACGCTCGGCCGCGCACTGCCGGGCATCGCGGACGTCACCGACGTGGGGCTCGACGTCGGAGCCGTCGGTGCGAGTGCGCAGCTCGCCGGGTGCGAGGCGATCAGCGACGACGTGTGGGGCGGGGTCGTCCAGCGCACGCTCGCGACGAACCTGCGGGCCGCAGTGCAGCAGGTCGCTGCCGACAGCGGGCCCGCCGGGCTCGAGCGCGACTACGGGATCGCGAGCCTCGACCTCCGTGTGGACAGCCCGCTCGTCGGCGCGCTCGTCACGGCGGTGAACGACACCGTGGTCCAGCTCGACGCCGCGGTCGACGCGCTCGGCGGGCAGGACGGGGTGCTCGCACGGACGATCAACCAGGGCGTGCTCGGGGTGCTCGGCGGGCTCACCGGCAGCCTCGGGCTCGGCACCATCGGGGGCACGGTCGAGATCACCGGGCCGGACCTGGCAGGCGCGGTCGCGCCGCTGCTCGCCGAACCCGTGCAGGACGCCGGCGGCACGCTGTCGCTCGACCTGTCGGCCGGATCCGTCCGGGTCGACCTCGCGCACCTGCTCGGCGACGACGAGCACGGGCTCAACGACCTGCCGCCGAACCACGAGGTGGTGCTCGACGCCGTCACCCTCGGTGCGCTGGCCGACCGGCTCGGGCAGGTGGTGGACGCCTGGGCGGGGAAGATCACGACCGCCCTGACGACCGCGCTCGGGTCCCTGCACGTCCGGATCGCGCTCGCCGCCGACCTCAGCGCACCCCTGGTGCTCGGCATCCGCGTGAAGATCGCCACGCTGTCGATCGGCGTCGACACCGGGGTCGCGGCGCTCATGGCGGGGCAGACGAAGCTGTCGGTCGGGGTCGCGCTGCTCGGACTCGACCTGGGCGGCCTGCTCGGCGTCGTGACCGGCCTCGCCACGTCGCTCGTGAACCCGTTGACCCAGGCGGTGGTGGGGACGCTCACGACCCGGTTGTTCGCGCTCGTCGGGACGCTCGGCACAACGCTGACGACGACGATCGGCGGCCCGGTCGTCCGTGCGCTCGGGACGGTCCTCGCGCGGCTGCCCGGGGTGCTCTCGCTCCGGGTGAACGTGCAACAGGACCTCGCGGCCGCCCCGACCCCGGCCGACCGTGCGACGACCGGGCAGTACACGCAGACCGCACTCCGCCTGTCGATCGCGGACGCCCTGGTGCCCGGGGGACTGGCCCGCGTCGACCTGGCCAGCGCCGTGGTGGGGCCGAACTCGGTGTCGCTCGTCGGAACCGCCCGCCCCCGAGATAGGTAGCATCGTTACCTAGCTGCGCATGGTGGACAATCACCGGAGCCGCATGCTGACCGCCCGTACCCTGCCGTCAGGGGCTCGGGGCGCCGAGGTCGACGGCCGCGATGATGCGGTCGACGATCCGGACGAACCGGACCCTGTCCCGTTCCGAGAAGGAGGCCAACAGCTCGTGCAGGTGCTTGTTCGTGCCGTCCATGGCGATCGAGTAGTCACGCCTGGCGGTCTCGGTCAGCTCGATGTGCCGACTCCGCCCGTCGGCCGGGTTCGGCACACGGCTGAGGTGTCCGCTCTGCTCGAGTCGGTCCACCATGCCGGTCACCGCCGGTCCGGTCAGGCCGAGGTGCTTCGCGAGGTCCTTCACGCGGACGGTCCGGTCGGCCGCTTCGGCGCGGGACACGAACTGCAGCACGGTCAGGTCGCTGCCCGAGACGTCGAGCTGGTCGCGCAACCGCGCCCGCAGCGCGGACACTGCTGCTTCGAGTCGGGTCAGCGCCGCCACGAGGTCGAGATCGCTCACGAGCGCGCCCCCTTCGAACCGATCGGGTCCGCGCCACCGTACGCCGTGCTCACCGGGTCAGCGTATCCACATAACGAGTTGCACGGTCAGGTTCGGGTGTCCGGCACGGGGGCGATGCACCGTGACTGACACGTACGATGCCCCACGTGCCGGCGGACGCGCGAGCGAGTCGGTGCGCTTCGAGGTGTCCGGCATCGATCCGGAGTCGGCGGCGCGTGACCTGGCCATGGTGCACGGCGCCGAGCAGTGGTCCGCCCAGCAGGCCGGCAGCGAGTTCCTCTACCGCTACACCGCGGTCGGCGACACCGAGATCAGCATCCGTCGGTCCCAGATGCGCGGCGTCCTGCGCGGTGCGATGCCGATCAGCACCGACTACATCGTCGCGTGGATGACGAGCGGCAGCGCCCACCTCGACGTCGGCGGGCAGCGGGTGGACCTGCACCGGAACGTGCCGACGCTGCTGCCCTGCGACACCGCGTTCGTCTTCGCGGCCGAGGACCACGACCAGCGTCTGGTGCACCTCGACCGGGAGCTCGTGCACCGGGTCGCCGGCGAACAGCTCGACCTGGGCGACCGCCCGCTGCGCTTCGACCACACGCGCGAACCGGACAACGCGATGTACGGCCGGTGGCAGGGTGCCCTCGCCGCGCTGTCCCGCGCGCTCCGTGTCGGCGGTCCGGACTCCGACACCTGGGTCGCGGCGAAGTCGCTCGCGATCGCCGCCTTCCTCGAGACCTTCCCGCCGCAGCTCGACGACCTGCCGGCCGAACTGGCCCTGCCGCGGAACGCCCGGCTGCGCGCCGCCGTCGAGTACGTCCACGCGCACGCGTCCGAGACCGTGACCATCGCCGACCTCGCCGCGGTGGCCGGCCTGAGCGTGCGGTCGGTGCAGGAGTCGTTCCGTCGGGTGTTCGACGTGTCGCCGCTCACCTACCTGCGGGACGTCCGTCTGGACCGCGTGCGCAGCGAACTCCTCGTACTCGACCCGCAGGTCGGAGCGATCGGCGACGTCGCCCGACGCTGGGGGTTCGCGCACCTCGGCCGGTTCTCGGCGTCGTACGCGGCGCGGTTCGGCGAGTACCCGAAGCAGACCCTGCGCCGCTAGCCGGGGTCAGGCCCGCGGCGCGGGGCCGGTGCTGGAACGCACCCGCAGCGTGGTCGACAGACGGACGTGGTCCGACGCGGCTTCACCACGGAGCATCGTCAGCAGCATCTCGACCGCACGGGACCCGAGTTCGGCCAGCGGTTGCGAAACGGTGGTGAGCGGCGGGGTGGTGATCGACGCCTGGGGGACGTCGTCGAACCCGACGACGGACAGGTCCTCCGGCACCCGCAGGCCGAGCTCCGCCGCGGCTCGCAGCACACCGACGGCCGACGAGTCGTTCGCGGCGAACACCGCGGTCGGTCGCTCGTCCATCGTGAGCAGGTCGCGCGCGACAGCCGCGGACTGCTCCTCTTGGTAGTCGCCGTCGCGGACGAGCCGCTCGTCGATCGGGAGTCCGGCGGCGGTCAGTGCGGAGCGGTACCCGGCCTCGCGCAGCTGGGCGGACGCCAGGTCGACGCGGCCCCGCAGGTGCGCGATCCGGGTGTGCCCGAGCGCGAGCAGGTGCTCGACGGCCTGGACCGCCCCGCCCTCGTTGTCGGCGTCGACCGTCGCGTGGCCCTCGGGACCGGTGTGCGGGTCGATCGCGACGACCGGGATCGACGAGCTCGACAGGGCCGTGGTCGGGGTGACGACGATGGCGCCGTCGATGAGGGTGCCGGACAGGCGTGACAGCGACCGGCGTTCCCAGCCCGGACGGTCGGCGCCGGTCATCAGGCCGGCGTAGGCGAGCAGCTCGTAGCCGGTGCCGGTCGTCGCACTCGAGATGCCGCGCAGGAGCTCGGTCGAGAACGGCTCGAACTCGGGCACCAGGATCCCGACGACCCCGGTGCGGGAGCTCCGCAGGCTGCGGGCGACCAAGGACGTCTCGTAGCCGAGGTCGGCGACGACCTGCTGCACGCGGATCATCGTGGCCGCGGCGACGCCGTCGCGCTGGTTGATGACCTTCGACACGGTGGGGATCGAGACCCCCGCGACCCGTGCGACGTCGCCGATCGTCACCCGGCCGGCACCGGGACGCGCGCCGAGTGCCGAGTCCATGTGCTCACCGTACCGCTGATGGAGCGTCGAAACGGCGTAGAAAACGTTATCGATATCGATTGACAAGCGGCAGGAGCACCTGGCACGCTCTCCGCAGCGGCAGTGGATGTCGCTGCATGTCAACGACGACACGAGGAGTTCCACGATGACGAGGAAGATCCGTGCCGCGGCAGCCATCGCGCTGATCGGGGCGACAGCACTGGTGGCCACGGGCTGCTCGGCAGGCGGCAACGCGGCCGACGACGGCAACGGGAAGGTCACGATGACCTTCTGGCACAATTCCACCACCGGACCGGGCAAGGCCTACTGGGCCTCGACGGTCAAGGCGTTCGAGGCGAAGTACCCGAACGTCACCATCAAGACCCAGGCGATCCAGAACGAGGACCTGGACGGCAAGCTGCAGACCGCGCTCAACTCGGGCGACGGGCCGGACGTCTTCCTGCAGCGCGGCGGCGGCAAGATGGACGCGATGATCGCCGCCGGGCAGCTCATGGACATCTCCGGCTCCATCAGCGCCGACGCGAAGAAGTCCATCAGCGCCGGCACCTTCGCCGGCTACGAGAAGGACGGCAAGACCTACGCCATGCCCGGTGCCGTGCTCCCGGAGGGCATCTGGTACTCGAAGGACCTGTTCCAGAAGGCCGGCATCGACGGCACCCCGACCACGATGGACGAGCTGAACGACGACATCGCGAAGCTCAAGGCCGCCGACATCGACCCCGTCGCCGTCGGTGCGAAGGACGCCTGGCCCGCCGCCCACTGGTACTACAACTTCGCGCTGCGCGAGTGCAGCCAGAAGACGCTCGAGGGCGCGGCGAAGTCGCTGAAGTTCGACAACGCCTGCTGGACGAAGGCCGGCGAGCAGCTCGAGGACTTCACCGCGACGAAGCCGTTCAACGACGGCTTCCTGACGACCGCTGCCCAGCAGGGTGCCGGCAGCTCCGCCGGTCTGCTGGCCAACCACAAGGCCGCCATGGAGCTCATGGGAGCGTGGGACCCGGGCGTGATCAGCTCGCTCACCCCGGACGGCAAGCCGCTGGCCGACCTCGGCTGGTTCCCGTTCCCGACCATCGACGGTGGCAAGGGTGACCCGAAGTCGATGATGGGCGGCGTCGACGGCAACTCCTGCTCGGCGAAGGCCCCGAAGAAGGCCTGCACGGACTTCCTCAACTTCATCGTGCAGAAGGACAACCAGGAGGCCTACTACACGGCGTTCCAGGCCATCCCGGTCAACCAGGAGGCCCAGTCGGTCGTCGACGCGGACTACCTGAAGTCGGCGCTCGCCGCCTACCAGGACGCGCCGTTCGTCTCGCAGTACCTGGACACCCTGTACGGCCAGAACGTCGGCAACGCGCTGAACACCAGCGTCGTCGACCTGCTCGCCGGCAAGGGCAGCGCGAAGGACATCGTGGACACCACCAACCAGGCTGCGGCCAAGGGCTGACGATGACCCTCGACACCTCGCTCGGCACGACCCCGGCCACCGGGTCGGACACGGCCGCGGGGACGTCCCCGGCGGGGAGCGGTACGCCGCTCCCCGCCGGACGGCGGTCCAGGCGCCGCATCGCGGACTGGCGGAAGCGCGTCGAGATCGCGGTGCTCGCCGGCCCCGCGGTCATCGTCTTCGTCACCTTCGTGATCCTGCCCGTGGTGCTCGCCGCCTACTACGGGTTCTTCAAGTGGCAGGGCTACGGCCCGCCCACCGACTTCGTGGGGCTGCAGAACTACCTGATCATCTTCCAGGACAAGGCGTTCCACGCGGTCCTGATGCACAACGGCTTCATCGTCGTGCTGTCCCTCGTGCTGCAGGGGCCGATCG
This sequence comes from Curtobacterium sp. 18060, assembly GCF_902706105.1. Classification (NCBI taxonomy): domain Bacteria; kingdom Bacillati; phylum Actinomycetota; class Actinomycetes; order Micrococcales; family Microbacteriaceae; genus Curtobacterium; species Curtobacterium sp. 18060. The sequence continues at coordinate 8,627 of NZ_CACSJV010000025.1, forward strand.
CCATCGTGCTCGCGCTCCTGCTCAACCAGAAGATGCACGGCCGCGGGCTCGTCCGCGTGCTCGTGTTCGTGCCGTACGTCATCTCCGAGGTGATCGTCGGCACCGGCTGGAGCCTGATGCTCCAGTCGAACGGCGCGGTGAACGACCTGCTCCAGGGCATGGGGCTCGGCGGGCTGCGGGCCGACTGGCTGTCCAACCCGGACATCGCCATCTGGACCCTGCTCGTGATCATCTCGTGGAAGTACATCGGCTTCGCGGTGATCCTGTTCCTGGCCGGCCTGCAGAGCATCCCCGAGGAGCTGTTCGAGGCCGCGGCCATCGACGGCGCCGGTTACTGGCAGATCCAGCGGCGGATCACCCTGCCGCTGCTCGGCCCCACCATCCGGATCTGGGCGTTCCTGTCGATCATCGGCTCACTGCAGCTGTTCGACCTCGTCTACATCATCTGGGGGCAGTACATCTCGTCGACCGCCGGCACCTCGACGATGGCGACGTACATGGTCGCCAACGGTCGGACGTCCGGCAACTTCGGTTTCGGCAGCGCCGTCGCTGTGGTCATGTTCGTGATCTCGCTCGCCGTCGCTCTGATCTACCAGCGCTTCGTGCTCCGCCGCGACACCGCGGGTGCACTCACCGAGAGGAAGAACTGATGGCCACCACGAGCATCGTCGCCCCCGGGCGGCGGGCCACGCGGGAGCGGCGGTCCAGCGCGGCCATCGGTCGCGCGAACCCGCTCACCTACCTGGTGGCGATCCTGTTCGTCGCCGCGAACCTCGCCCCGGTGCTGTACATCGTGCTGGGCGGCTTCCGGACGAACTCGCAGATCACCACGAGCCCGGCCGGGCTGCCAGCGCCGTTCGAACTCGGCAACTACGGATCCGTGCTGTCCAGCGGCATCTTCTGGCAGCAGCTCGCGAACTCGACGATCAGCGCCGTGACCACCACCGCGGGCGTCGTCGTGCTCGGACTGATGGTGAGCTTCGTGCTCGCCCGCTACCGGTTCGCCGGCCGCGGTGCGCTGTACGCCCTGTTCGCCGCCGGTCTGATGTTCCCGATCACCGTCGCCATCACGCCGCTGTACCTGCTCGTGAAGGACCTCGGGCTGACGAACAGCCTGGCCGGCGTGATCCTGCCGCAGATCGCCTTCGCCCTGCCGACCACGGTCATCATCCTGGTGCCGTTCCTGCGGGCGATCCCGGACGAGCTCGAAGAGGCAGCGTCGATCGACGGCGCCAGCCGCCTCGGGTTCTTCTTCCGCATGGTCGTGCCGCTGTCGCTGCCGGGCGTCGTCACGGTCGGCATCCTGGCGTTCATCGCGAGCTGGAACAGCTACATCCTGCCGCTGTTCATCCTGAACAACGAGGGCAGCTACACACTGCCGCTCGGCGTGCAGGCGTTCTCGTCGCAGTACTCGGTCGACACGGCCAAGGTGCTGGCGTTCACGTCGATGTCGATGATCCCGGCACTGGTGTTCTTCACCATCTTCCAGCGCCGCATCGTCGGCGGCCTGACCGGGGCGGTGAAGGGGTGACGACGACGGACGCGACCCGGGACACCGGACGCCAGCCGCGCCTCCAGGACGACCACGACGCACCCGACGCGACCGGACCCGACCGCGCCACCGCCCTGCTCGCCGCCATGACGCTCGACGAGAAGGCCGCGCAGCTCGTCGGCTACTGGCTCGACCAGACCGGCGTCGTCGCGCCCATGCAGGGTGAGATGGCGGCCGCCGACGGCCGCACCCTGGCGGACATCACCCGCGACGGCATCGGCCAGTTCACCCGCGTCTACGGCACGCGACCGGTCGAACCCGACGACCGCGCGGCCTGGCTGTGGGCGGAACAGCGGCGACTCAAGCGCGAGACCCGGCTCGGGATCCCCGCGCTCGTGCACGAGGAGTGCCTGACCGGGCTCGCCGCGTGGAAGGCCGCGACGTTCCCCACCCCGCTGGCGTGGGGTGCGGCCTTCGACCCCGACCTGGTCGAGCAGGTCGGCGCCGCCATCGGCGCGTCGATGCGGCAGCTCGGCGTGCACCAGGGGCTCGCCCCGGTGCTCGACGTGGTGCGCGACCCGCGGTGGGGGCGGGTCGACGAGTGCATCGGCGAGGACCCGTACCTGGTCGGCACCGTGGGGACCGCCTACGTGCGCGGTCTGCAGTCGGCCGGCGTCGACGCGACCCTCAAGCACTTCCTCGGGTACTCGGCCTCGCAGGCGGGGCGGAACCACGCGCCCGTGCACGCCGGACCGCGCGAGGTCGCCGACGTGTACCTGCCGCCGTTCGTGATGGCGCTGCGCGACGGGGGCGCACGGAGCGTCATGAACTCGTACGCCGAGATCGACGGCGTGCCCGTCGCGGCGAACGGCGAACTGCTGACCGGCCTGTTGCGTGACGAGCTCGGCTTCGACGGCACCGTCGTGGCGGACTACTTCTCGGTCGCGTTCCTCGAGGTCATGCACGGCATCGCCGCCGATCGTGGTGAAGCAGCGGCGCTCGCGCTCGAGGCGGGCATCGACGTCGAGCTGCCCACCGGGGACGCGTACCTCGCGCCGCTCGTCGAGCGGGTGCGGGCCGGTCTGCTCGACGAGGCCCTGGTCGACCGCGCCGTCCTTCGGGTGCTGCGGCAGAAGGAGCGACTGGGGCTGCTCGACCCGCAGGCGTTCGAGGACGAACCGCCGACCGGGATCGACCTGGACACCCCGCTGCACCGCTCGTTGGCGAAGCAGTTGGCGTCGCGGTCGCTGGTGCTGCTGTCGAACGACGATGTGGTCGCTGGCGCTGGCGCTGGCGCTGGCGCTGGCGCTGGCGCTGGCGCTGGCGCTGGGGCGCCGGCCGCCGCGCCCGTCCTGCCGTTGCGGCCCGGGGCGTCCGTCGCCGTCATCGGCCCCAACGCCGACCGCGCCGAGGCTCTGCAGGGCTGCTACTCGTTCGCCAACCACGTGCTCGCGTCGCACCCCGACCTGCCGCTCGGCTTCGCCATCCCGACCGTGCGCGAGGCGCTGGTCGACGCCCTCGGCGACGACGCCGTGCGCTTCGCCGCGGGCTGCGCCGTCACCGGGTCCGACCGTGCCGGGTTCGCGGACGCCGTCGCCGTGGCCGCTGCCTCCGACGTCGCGGTCGTCGTCGTCGGCGACCAGGCCGGCCTGTTCGGCCGCGGCACCGTCGGCGAGGGGAACGACACCGAGTCGCTCGACCTGCCGGGCGTGCAACGCTCGCTCGTCGAGGCGGTCGTCGCCACCGGCACGCCGACCGTGATGGTGCTGCTCACAGGGCGGCCGTACGCCATCGGGTGGGCGCTCGACGGCGGCGGCGACGGCGTCGTCGCCGCCGGCCCGGCCGGCGCGGGACGTCCGGCCGCCGTCGTGCAGGCCTTCTTCCCCGGCGAGGAGGGCGGCACCGCCATCGCCGACCTGCTCACCGGCGCCGCATCGCCGTCCGGTCGCCTGCCCGTCTCGCTGCCCCGTGCCGCCGGCGCCCAGCCGTACACGTACCTGCACCCGCGGCTCGGGGGGCCCTCGGACGTCACCGCCGCCGACTCGACGCCGGTCCGCCCGTTCGGCTTCGGCCTCGGCTACACGACGTTCACGTACGACGACCTGGTCGTCGACGCATCCGTCCGCTCCGACGCCGTGTTCGAGGCATCCGTGACCGTCCGCAACACGGGCGCACACGCGGGCGAGGACGTCGTCCAGCTCTACGGCCACGACGTGCACGGCAGCGTCACCCGACCCGAGGTCCAGCTGCTCGGCTACGCGCGCGTCGCGCTCGCCGCGGGGGAGTCCACCCGGGTCCGCTTCCGCGTCCCCGTCCAGCGGTTCGCGTTCACCGACCGTCGCATGCGCCGGGTCGTCGAACCCGGTGCCGTGCAGGTCTGGGTCGCGTCCCACGCGGCGGCGTCACGACCGGGATGCCCGGTGCCGGCAGGCGGGATCGTCGCGTCCGGCGACGGGCCGGTCCGACACCCCGTCCCCGGCTCCGCGACGGAGCGCGCCACGGTCGACGTGACGGGACCGGTGCACGAGGTGACGCTGGACGACCCGCGGGTCGTCGAGTGGACGGTGGCCTGAACCGGGGCTGCGCCGACGGGGCGGGCCGTGCGGACGGATCAGGACGCACGGCCCGCCCCGGCAGCGCTACCGCGAACCCTGCTGCAGGGTCTCGGGCTGTGGCGGCAGGGGGCGATCGCTGTCGGCGACCCGGGTCAGCCGTGCTGCCAGTGGTCGGAAGAGCGCCGACAGCAGCACCTTGTCCGCCACACCCCGGGCGGCGAGCCCGAGCCGGGTCTGCGGGTACGCGAAGTGCACGATGCCCTTCGGGATGCCCTGGATCTTGTCGACCAGGGGGCGCATCCACGTGTCGAAGGCGTCGAGCGCGCGGTCGAGGTCCTCGTCCGCCGTGACCGATGCCGCCAGCACGTACCCGCTCGTCAGGGCGAGCGAAGCGCCACCGCCACCCATCGGTGTCACGCACCAGGCCGCATCGCCGATCACGCACACGCGGCCGCGGTGCCAGCGCGGCATCCGGATCTGGGTCAGCTCGTCCAGGTAGACGTCGTCCGAGCCGTCGAACCCGTCGAGCACGCGCTCGGTCTGCCAGCCGGCGTCGGCGTAGCGGGTCCGCAGTGTCGCCAGGGCCTCCGACCGCGAGCGGCCGACCAGGTCGTCGCCGCCGGCGTAGGCCAGGATCGCCCGCGTCGTGCCGTACGGGTCCGGGCGCAGGTGGACCTGACGCCCGCCGACAGCGTTGTACCAGCGCCAGCGGTCGTCGTCGGACGGCGTGCGCGGGATCGTCCCGAAGACCATGGTCACCCCGAGGTCCCGCTCGTCGACCTCGCCCTCCGCGGCGAAGAGCCGGTCGCGGGTCCGGGAGCGGACGCCCTCGGCGATGACCACGAGGTCGGCGTCGAGCACCCGTCCGGCGTCGGTGGTCACGGTCGCCCGGCGTCCGCCGGCCTGGTCGTCGACGTCCTGGATCGTCTCGCCGTAGACGATGCTGACGCCGTCGGGCAGGTCGTCGAGGATCACCCGGGCGAAGTCGCCGCGCAGGACCTCGAGCTCTGCGGTGGCACCGTCCGGGCCGTCGGAGGGCAGCTCGGACCGGACCTTGCCGTCACGATCGACGATCACCGTCCCGGTCTCGGTCGTGTTGCGTGCGCGGACGGCGTCGACCAGGCCCATGCGCTCGAGCACCTCGCGAGCGACCCCGCGGACGTCGACGTTCTGCCCGCCGTCGCGGAAGGACGGCGCACGTTCGATCACCGTCACCTGCCACCCGACGTGGCGCAACCACCAGGCGGCGGACAGGCCTGCGATGCTGGCTCCGGAGATCACCGCGTGCTGTGAGGTCATGCTTTACAGTAAAGCAACTGCACAGTAAAGGAACCTGGATGCCCGACATCGACCCCCTCACCACGGTGTGGTCCGACGACGAGGTGGCCGTCATGCACGCGCTGCGCGACTGGGCCGTCACCTTCGACGAACTCCAGCGCCACCTGTCGTCGTGGATCGGTTTGCCCGGTTCCGACGCGAACGCCCTCGGGCAGATCGTGTGGGCGGACCAGGCCGGCGAGCCACTCTCCCCGGCGCAGTTGGCCCGGCGGATCGGCATGACGTCGGGCGCCACGTCGGTACTGCTCGACCGCCTCGAAGGGGCCGGGCACGTCACCCGGCACCGCGAGAGCGCCGACCGACGGCGGGTCACCCTGCGGCCGACCGAGTCCGCGCGCGCCGAGAGCGGGCGGTTCCTCGCGTTCTCCGGTGCCGAGATCGCCGCCACGGTGCGGGACACCGATCCTGAGGAGACGCGGGTCGTCCTGGCGTTCCTGCGACGCATGACCGACGCCGCCGCGTCGGCGAACGGTCGCCTGCAGGCACGCTGAGGGAACCGACGGGCGGCGTCGCCGCGCTCAGTGCTCCTTGACGAGCGCCTCGACGTTGTTGCCGTCGGGGTCGCTCACGAACGCCGTGTACGCGCGGTACTCGGGCCAGTACCGAGGCTCGTGGCGCGAGACCCCGCCGGCTGCGACGGCCGCTCGGTGGAACGCGTCGACCTCGGTGCGGCTCGCCGCCTCGAACGCCAGGTGCAGCCCACGGGTCACCGTCGTCGTCGTGGGTGCGGTCTCGAGCGAGACGCTCGGGGTGTCCCGGCCGGTGGTCCAGTACTCCGCGATGGACTCGGTGCGGTAGCCCGCCTCGACTCCCAGCGGCGCGAGTGCCGCCGTGTAGAAGGCCTCGCTCGCGGCGAAGTCGCTGGCGAAGACCCCGAGGTGGTGGATGAGGCGACGGCTCGGCACGGCTCGAACCTAGCCGCCCGGTCGAGCCGTTCGCACGTGCCAGACTGGCCACGTGACGACGGGGACCGACGACCTGCCGGAGCGGCGCCCCACCGGCGGCCGCCTGCCGACGATGCGCGACGTCGCCGAGCACGTCGGGATGTCCCGGCAGCTCGTCTCGCTCGTGCTCCGCGGTGCGCCCGGACCCAGCGCGGAGTCCCGCGACCGGATCCTCGCGGCGGCGGCCGAGCTCGGCTACCGCCCGCACACCTCGGCCCGGCTGCTCCGCGAGGGCCGCACGCGGCTCATCGGCGCGGTCTTCAGCATGCGCAACCCGTTCCAGGTCCGGTTCGTCGAACGGCTCTTCGCCCGTGCCGCCGAGCAGGGCTTCGGCGTCGCCCTCGGTCCCGCCGGTGCCGAGCGCTCCACGGACCAGGTGGTGGCCGACCTGCTCGGCGAACGGGTCGAGGCCCTCGTCGTGTTCAACCCCGACCCCGGCGCGACCGCGCTCGAGGAGGCGAGCCGCCTCGTCCCGGTCGTGCTCCTCGGCGAGTGGACGGACGCCCCGTACGCCGACAACGTGCACGTGGACGAGGTCGGTGGGCTCCGCGCGGCGGTCGACCACCTGGTCGACCTGGGCCACCAACGCATCGCGTACGTCGGTGGCGAGGACGGACTCGTCGGCCTCGATCGCGTGACCGCCTACCGCGACGCGATGCAGGGCGCCGGACTCGCAGCCGAGACCGACGTCGTCCCCAGCGGCTTCAGCGAAGAGGATGGCGCCGCGGCTGCTCGCATGCTCGTCGCCCGCGACGACCTGCCCACCGCCGTGGTCTGTTGCGGTGACCAGTGCGCCACCGGCCTGCTCGCCGTCTTCGCGCAGCACGGGGTCGACGTGCCGGGGCGGGTGTCGGTGGTCGGCTTCGACGACAGTTACCTCGCGTCGCTCAGCTACCACCGCCTGACGTCGGTGCACCAGGACGTCGAGGCGACGGTCGATGCGGCGCTCGCTGCGGTCCTCGACCGCACCTCGGGAAACGGTGGGGAGCGACGTCGGGTCGCGACACCGACCGGCCTCGTGGTGCGCGAGTCGACGGGGTCCGTCGCGCGCTGACGCGGAACGACATCGTGGTCGTCGCACGACGTCGACCATGTCGTTCCTCATCGATCACAGGTCGATTTGGCTCGTGCTAACCTCGCCACCATGATCCCGAGCGCCCTGCCTGAGCCCGACGTCTTCACCGCCGACTCCGGCGAGCCCGCCCTGCGTTGGGGCATCGTCGGTCCCGGCTGGATCGCCGGTGAGTTCGCCGACGCCCTCGGTGCCCACACCGCCCAACGCGTCGTCGCGGTTGCCTCACGTTCGCTCGACCGGGCCGAACGGTTCGCCGCGGAGCGGGGGATCGAGACGGCGCTCGGCAGCGTCGACGCACTGCTGGCGCGATCCGATGTCGACGTCGTGTACATCGCGACGCCGCAGAGCGACCACGCGCCGACCGCCCTCGCCGCGATCGCCGCCGGCAAGCACGTCCTGGTCGAGAAGCCCTTCACGGTGACCGCTGCCGAAGCACGTGCGGTCGCCGATGCCGCCCGCGCAGCCGGCGTGTTCGCCATGGAGGCGATGTGGAGCCGGTACCTGCCGCAGGCCTCGGTGCTCCGGACCCTGCTGGCGGACGGTGCGCTCGGCGAGGTGCGCAGCGTGCTCGCCGACCACGGCCAGGCGATCCCGTTCGGCCCGGACCACCGGCTGTTCCGTCCGGAGCTCGGCGGGGGAGCGCTGCTCGACCTCGGCATCTACGCGGTGCAGTTCGCGTCGATGGTGCTCGGGACCCCGGGCCGCGTCACGGCACGGGGTCGGATGACCGAGTCCGGCGTCGACGCCTCCGGCTCGCTGGTCCTCGAACACGGTGCCGCCCAGGCAGTCCTGCACACCACCATCGCCGCCCGCACGCCCACCACCGCGTCGATCGCCGGCACCGAGGGCACGATCGACTTCGCCGGACCGTTCTACAACCCGACGACCTTCACGATCTCGGCAGCAGCACACGGTTCGCCCGCCCTGCACTGGCAGGACCCGACACCACTGCGGGGCTTCGCTGCCCTGGCCTGGGAAGCCACCGCCCTGGCACGCTTCGTCGGCGAGGGGCGGACGGAGTCCTCGCTGCACACCCTCGACGAGACGATCTCGATCCTCGAGACCATCGACACCGCCCGTGCGCAGATCGCCGCGGGCTGAGCAGGAGACGACGATGTCCGACCTCATCACCACCCTCGAACAGCAGGAGCGCGACCTCGTGCTCGACGCCTTCACCCACGACGACGCCTGGGAGCTGGGCTCCCTGATCCGCGGCATCGCCCACGAGGCCGGCCACGCCGTCGGCATCGACATCCGGCGTCCCGGCCTCGGGCTGTTCCGCGCGGCGACCCCGGGCATCACCCCGGACCAGCACGTCTGGATCGACCGCAAGGCCGCGGTCGTGCTCCGGATGGAGCAGTCGAGTGCCCTCGTCGACGCCCGGCTGTCCGCAGCCGGGGTCGATCCCGCTGCGATCGGGTGGCTCGGCGCCGAGTACGCCGTGACGGGAGGGTCGTTCCCGATCCGGGTCCGCGGTGCCGGTGTGGTCGCGGCCGCGACGGCCTCCGGCCTGTCCTCGATGGAGGACCACGACCTGGTCGTCGCTGGCCTGCGTGCGTTCCTCGCCTCGCGTTCCTGACGCGACCGGGTGCGGACGGGAGGCCCGGTGCCAGCTGGCACCGTGCCTCCTGTCCGTCCCGCGGTCGCGTTCGCGGGCGTGAGGTTCCACGACTTGCCGCTCACGTTCCCCGAGGTTCCGCTTCCGGCCCCTGGGCGCCCCGAGATGCGACGATTTCGGAACCTGGGGGCGCCCAGCGGACGCCCGCTCAGGCGGGCAGCGGCACGAAGTCGAACTCCTGGAACGATGCGACCTCGTCCGCCCAGCGGGTGGCGACGAAGCGCTGGTGCGCGGGGTGTGCGTCGTACGCCGAGTAGGTGTCCTGGTCGGCGAACGCCATCGAGAACTGGAACCGGAAGTCGCTCTGTGTGGACACCTGGCGGGACACCGTGAAGTCCTGCACGCCGGGGATCGCCGGCAGGGTGTCGCGGGCGGTCTCGAGGAACGCTGCCTCGTGCGGGGAGCCGGCGGCGTGGACGAGCGTGAAGCAGACGGTGTGGACGATCATGCGGGGTCTCCGGTGGGGTAGTCGACGAAGGCGAAGGCGGACCCGTCGGGAGCCCACCCGTTGACGTTGAGGGTGCCCTGCCCGCCGTCGAGCTCGACGATGGTCTCGGCTGCCTGCCAGACCTCGGGTCCCCAGGCGCTGACGGATCCGTCACCGGTGACGAGGCGCAACCGCACGCGCTCGTCGGCCGGGTGCCCCTCGGTGCCGGGCGGGAACGACAGGTAGACGGCGGCGTCGTCGGTCGGGGCGGGGTGCGGGAACCAGTTGACGTGCTCGTCGACCGTGAGCTGCTCGATCCCGGTGCCGTCCGGTCGGACCCGGGCGATCTGCGCGTGCCCCGGTGCGGACTCGAACTGCTCGGTGTTGAACAGGATCCACGCGCCGTCCGGCGTCCACTCCGGGCCGTCGGCCGCGGAGGGGTCCGTCGTCACGGCGCGGTCCGAGCTGCCGTCGACGCCCATCACCCGGATCGTGCCCGAGGACCAGACGGCGTCACCGGACGGGTCGAGCCGGACGTAGGCGAGCTCGGAGCCGTCGGGGCTGACGCCGTGCAGGAAGTGCAGACCGCCGTCGTCCGCGGTGACCCGGGTCGCTGCGCCGCCGGCGAGCGGGGCACTCCAGATGTGGAAGTCGTTCGCGCTGACGTGCACGGTGACGCCGTCGGGATCGAGAACGTGGTCGTTGTTCAGGGGCGGGACGCCCTCGATCGCGACGTGCTCCGGAGCTGCGGCGCCGTCGGCCGGCATCGTCCAGAGGACCCCGTCGCCGTTCAGCACGAGACGGCCGTCGGTGGTCCAGTTCGGCGCTTCGTAGAGCCGCTCGGCGGACTCGTGCACGGTGGTCACGCTGCGATCGGCTCGGTGCCAGATCCGGATCCGGCAGGTCTGGCCCGGTGCGAGCACGCGACCCGGGGCTTCATCGTCGAGGGGCATGGCACACCTTCCGCAGTGAATGTTGGCTCGTGACAACCCTACCGGTTCATGGTGTCCGGATCGTGACCATGGCCGGGGGCGGCGGTCGTCGCGCGGAACCCCCGGTCGAGGAACGCGATGATCCACTCGAAGCTCGTATCGACGTCGGTGCGCATCTGGAACCCACCGGACGTCTCGATGGTCGCGAAGCCGTGCAGCACACTGCGCAGCAGGCGGAGCGCGTGCACCTCGTCGGCGGGGTCGAGCCCGTAGCCGCGCAGTGCCGCTGCGAACGAGGCGAGGGTGCGCTCCAGGGCGACGGCCAACGGGTCGTCCGGCCCGGTGGGACGGATCCCGACCGTCGCCTCGTACCGACCGGGGTGCCGCTGCACGTACCGGCGGACGGTCTGCGCGGCCGCCTCGACGGCATCGCGCCCGGCGAGCCCCTGCATCGCGTCGCGCAGGTCGTCGCCGAGTTCGTTCGCGGCGAGGATCGCGATCCGGCGGGTCAGGTCGGTGAGTCCGTCGACGTGCTTGTACAGCGACGGCGACTTCACGCCGAGCCGTTCGGCGACGACGCTCATGCTCAGCCGTGCGAGCCCGATCTCGTCGGCCAGCCCCGCCGCGGCGGTGGTGACGGCGGCGGGGTCGAGTCCTGCCCTAGCCACGGTGGCCACCGACCGGCGCGAGCGTGCGGCCGAGGAAGGGGAGCACGAGCGCGAGGACCTCGGTCGGGCTCTCGGTGTGCGGGTAGTGGCCGGCACCGTCGATGACGGCCAGCTCGCCGAGTCCGTCGGGCAGGTCGGCCAGGACCCGCTCGCCCTCGGCACGCGGGACGGCCCAGTCCGGGTCGGCGCTGCCCTCGATCACCAGGACGGGGCACCGCACGTCCGCCAGCCGTGCACCGGCGTCGGCGGGCGAGGTCTTCGTCATCGCGCGCAGCACCGCCATCCGTTCCGGCTGCTGCAGCGTCGACTCGATGCGGCCCAGTTCCTCGGTCCAGTCGGTCGGCTTCGTCGGCACGGCGAGGTCCAGGTAGGCCAGCCAGCCGGTCAGGCTCCCGGTCGTCATCACCTTGGCGAGCTGGAGCGTGCCGGCGCGGTGGTGGCGGTTCCGGAGCAGGCCGCCGAGGTCGAACGACTGCTTCCGCGTGAACGGTGCCAGCTCGACGATGCCGGTGACGACGTCGGGGGCATCGGCGGCGGCGATGGTGGCCGCCCCGCCGCTGATCGACTGCCCGACGATGACCGCGGGGCCGCCGAGGTGCCGGACGACGGCGATCAGGTCGCGAGCGATGTCGGCGCGCTGGTACGACGCCCATCCCGTGCTCGAGTCGCCACACCCGCGGATGTCGACGTTCGCCACCCGGTAGCCGGCGGCGACGAGTTCGGGGACCAGGAACCGGTAGGCGTGCCGGCTGTCGCCCATGCCGTGTGCGAGGACGACGAGCGGTCCGTCGCCGCTGACGTCGTACGCGATGGTGCCTTCGTCGGTGCGCAGGTGTTCGAGCATGACTGCCTCCATGGCTAAGTGTGTTAGCTAGAAGCTAAGACCATTAGCCGACGCTGTCAAGCCCGCCACGGCAGTTGCGTCGTGCGGCGGCGGACGGGAGGCCCGTGGCGGGCCCGCACCGGGCCTCCCGTCCGCTCGTCGGTCGCCGTCAGTGCACCGTGTCCAGCGCGTCCGACAGGTCCAGGGACCAGACGGCGACCCCGGTCAGGCCGAGCCGCTCGGCGAGGGCCACGCGCTCGCGCAGCGACCGCGCGTCGGACCACCAGAGCACCTCGTCGCTGGGCAGGGTCGCCGTCCACTCGCCCGCTGTCGCGTTCCAGGTCGGGGTGATGCCGGCCTTCCGGACGCGACGACGGGCCTGGTCGTCGGACAGCTGCCCCGCCGGTCGCGGCCCCTTCCAGTGGTAGCCGTACCCGGCGACGCCGAGCACGATCTGGTCGGCGGGCGCGAGGGTGGCGAGCGCCCTGGCGGCCTTCGACGCCCAGGGCAACGACCCGACCGGCCCCGGTGCGTCCGGCTCCCACGGGCCGTGCTGGTCGTAGGCCATCAGTGTGAGGTGGTCCAGCGGAGCGCGGAGTGCCCGGACGTCGTACCCCATGCGCGCGTACCCGGCCGCGGTCGTCGACGCCGACAGGGCGATGTCGAGCCGGACGTCGTCGCCGACCGCCGCACGGAGCTCCCGCGCGAAGGCCGTCAACCCCGCCGTGTCGGCTGCGGTCAACGCCTCGAGGTCGATCATGACCGAGTCCCACCCGCCGGATCGCACGTCGGTCGCGAGCGCGCGGACGACGTGGGACCGGTTGGCGGGGGACCGGAGCATCCTCCGGGCGATCGGCTCGCTGAAGTCGCCGTCGGCGTAGTTGCTGACGAGCAGCTGCGCCTCGAGCCCGCGGGCGTGCGCCCGGTTGCGTTGTGTCCTCGCCTCGCGGGAGGGAGTGCTGACGCGCGTGCCGGTCCGGCTCAGCAGCAGCCCGTCGACGCCGACGACGTCCATCGCCGCTGCGTCGGCGTCGATCAGCGCGGGGTCCGCCCCCTCGGGCTGGAAGCCCGTGACGTCGAACCAGTCGGGTGTGCCGGACTCGGCGTTCGCGGGGCCGGTGCAGCCGGTCAGGACGAGGCCCGCGGTCAGGACAGCGGCGAGGAGGACGGAACGCGGCCTGGTGATCACGCTCCGAGTGTGTCAGGCCGGAGCAGTCGCCGCGTCGACCGGTGTGCTGAACTGCTGGACCAGCGTCCGCTTCAGGACCTTGCCGCTCGGTCCGAGGGGCAGGGCGTCGACCACGTGCACGACCCGCGGGAACTTGTACGCCGCGATCTCGTCGGACACGAAGTGGACGAGCTCGTCCGGGCTGACGGTCGCGCCGGCGCGGAGCACCACGGCGGCCTCGATCTCCTGGCCGTGCAGCTCGTGCGGGACGCCGAAGACCGCCGCCATGGTGACGTCCGGGTGCGTCGCCAGCACCTCTTCGACCTGCCGCGGGTACACGTTGTAGCCGTTGCGGATGATCATGTCCTTCGTGCGGTCGACGATCGTCAGGAACCCGTCGTCGTCCTTCGTGCCGAGGTCGCCGGTGCGGAACCAGCCGTCGACGATCGCCGCGTCGGTGTCCTCCGGCCGGTCCAGGTACCCGTTCATCAGGTTGTGCCCGCGGATGACGAGTTCGCCGATCTCGCCGTGCGGCAGCAGCACGATCGCGTCGGGCGTGGCCGGGTCGGCGATCTCGACGTCGACACCCCACACCGGCGTCCCGATCGTCCCCGGTCGTGGTGCGCGGCCGACGTGGTTGAAGGTGGCCACGGGCGACGTCTCGGTCAGCCCGTAGCCCTCGTGGATCGGCGCGTCGAACACGGACTGGAACCGCTCGAGGACGGCCAACGGCAACGACGCCCCGCCCGAGATCGCGTAGCGCAGGTCCGGGCGGGCGTTGTTGCGGGTCGCGGCGTCGAGCAGTGCCATGTACATCGTCGGCACCCCCATGAAGATCTCGCAGCCGTGCTCGACCATCGCCGACAGCGCTGCGTCGCCGTCGAACTTCGGGAGCATCACGATGGTGGCGCCCGCGCGGAACCCGGTGTTCATCGTGCAGGTCTGACCGAACGTGTGGAACAGCGGGAGCGCCCCGAGCAGGACGTCGCCGCGGTGCATGTCGAAGGTGCTCATCAGGTTCGTGTTGACCTGTTCGAGCAGGGCGAAGTGCGAGCCCTCTGCGCCCTTCGGCTTGCCGGTGGTCCCGCTCGTGTACAGGATCGTCGCGGTGTCGAAGGGGTCGCGGGGGACGTAGGTGTCGAGGGGTTCGGCTGCCGCGGCCAGGGCCTCGAGGCGGTCCGGGCCGTCGTGGCCGTCGTGGTCGTCGCGGTCGTCGTGGTCGGCCGGTGCGAGCACGGTGATGACGTCGACGCCGGCGAGCTCGGCACCGGCTGCGCCCTCGGCGAGCAGCGGGGCAGCGCAGACGAGCAGCATGGCGCCGCTGTCCTGCAGCAGGTACTCGATCTCGCGCCGCTTGAGCAGCGCGTGGACGGGGACGACGACGGCGCCGAGTGCGAGGGTTGCGTAGTAGACGCGGGCGAAGTCCGCGACGTTCGGCACGAGCATCGCCACGCGCGATCCCTCGGTGACCCCGCGGGCCCGGAGCGCTCCGGCGTAGGCGAGGGTCTCGGACCACAGCTCGGCGTAGGTGGTGCGGTGGTCGCCGACGATCACGGCGACGTCGTCCGGGTACCGCGCGGCGGACTCGGCCAGGATCGCGGCGACCGAGGCGGTGGCTCGGGTCGGTCTGGGGGTGCCGTGGTGAGCGGCGGTGGTGGGCTCGGTGCGCGTCATTCCGGTCTCCGTCTTCGGTGACGAGTGGTTCCCCGGATCATACGTCCGGCCGCCGGTCAGAACGTCGTGCGCTCCTCGAACACCGACATGATCATGGCCGCACCGAGCCGCGCGCTCCGGGCGGGCTTCGCCGAGCCCTGCACGGCTGACTCCACCCGGGCTCCCTCGACCAGCAGCGACAGGGTCTCGGCGATGTGCGCCGGCATGTCCGCACGGGTGCACAGCAACGTGAGGTGGCTCTCGACGTCGCGGAAGTGCTCGGCTGCGAGCGCGGCGATCTCCGGGTCCTGCCGTCCGAGCTCGGCGTGTCCGTTGATGAACGCGCAGCCGCGCCACCCCTCGTCCGCGAAGCACTCCTCGAGGTAGTTGAAGATGCCGAGGATCTCGTCGCGGGGATCCGCTGAGGTGGTGGCGATGTGGTCCAGGGCTCGACGCCACGCGCCGTGCCAGCGTCGCAGGACCGCCACCACGAGCGCCTGCTTGGACGGGTAGGCCGCCGTCAGCTCGTCCACGCTCATGCCCGCGTGCGCGGCGACGTCCTCGAAGCGCACCGGGATCACGCCGTGTGCCGTGAAGAGGTCGTCGGCGGCCTTGGATGCGGTGCGCTGCGCGGTCGTCTCGACGGCCGGGGGCGTGAGTGTGAGGAGCGTCATGGGGAAGTGTGGATCACCCTATCGATCGGTTCGGACGGCGGTCGAGAGCTCAGGATGCGAAGAAGTCCGCGTAGGACGGGTCGGCGTGACCCATGTGCGCACTGAGACGGGCCTGCACGATCTCGTCGAGGTCGGCGGGCGGGGTCAAGCCCCGTCGGCGCCACTCGACCGGGTTGCTGCGGAGCTGCTCGAGCGTGCTCTGGTCAAGCATCGTGGCGTTCCTGTTCTGCGAAGAGTGCGCTCATGTCGATGGCCTGGGTACGGACGTCCTCGACCGCCGATCCGTCGCGGATCACGCGGAGAGTCCGAGCACGGCGGCGGCGGACGCGAGGACGCTCACCGAGACGATGCCGCTGCTCACCGCGGCGATCTGCAGCGTGCGCTGTCGCTGGGCGTCCCGCAGCTCACTGAAGCCGCCGCGGTGGCGGTTGCGCCGGCTGGACACCGACGTCGCTTCGAAGGCGTGCTTGGGTGCGCTGATCGGGTGGACCGGAGTTGCGGTCACGGCGGTCATGTCGTCCTCGTGTTCTCCTGAGCGGCCCGTTGCCGCTGGATGAGACGACCGTACGAGCAGCGGGGTCGTCGGTGCGCGCCAGGACCGATGACTCGACGGATCGCGGATGTCGGGAGCGGTCCGGCGGTCGAAATCCGGACATCGTCCCGTCGCCACGAGCATCCGGTCCACGCGCCGACGATCGTCGGTAGCGCTTCTCGGACAGCGACACGGACGACGCGCGTCCGTTCGGTCACACTGCTCTCGGTGAACCGATGACAGACGAACGAGCTCGCGTGCAGGACGACGTCCGGTCCGCCGACGTCGACGAAGCACGCGACTTCCTGGTCGGGGCGTACGACGCCTCCGAGTGGCGCGCCGAGACGACCGCGCAGCCCTTCACCTTCCGGTACTCAGCTGTCGGCGACTCGACGATGACGCTGCGCGCGATCCGGTTCGACGGGCACCTCGACGGCGTCATGACGCCGTCGGACGACTTCGTCGTGCAGTGGATCACCAGGGGTACCGGCTTCATCGGCGAGGGTGACGACCGCCTCGTGAGCGCCGTGGGCCGGCCGCAGCTGTGGCCGCAGGACGGCGCCGCGTTCACGTACCAGGACTACGACCAGCGTCTCGTCCAGATCAACCGGGCATCGCTCGAGGAGGTCGCCGGCGAGCGCGGCGCGGCGTCGGGCGGCGTGCAGCTCGACCACACCGTGCAACCCGACGACCGGGCCGTGACGATGTGGCGGAACACCGTCAAGCTCATCTCGCACACGGTGCTCGACCGGCAGGTCTCACCGCTGCTGCAGGCCGAGATGGGTCGGCTGGGGGCGCTGGCGCTGCTCGAGCTGTACCCGGTCGTCTCGGCCACGCTGCCGGACGAACTGCTGCTCCCGCGCAACGCGCACATCCGCCGGGCCGTCGAGTACGTGCACGAGCACGCCCACCTGCCGATCACGAGCACCGACCTGGCCGAGGTGGCCTCCCTGAGCCTGCGTGCCCTGCAGCAGGCGTTCCAGCGGCAGCTCGGGGTGAGCCCGAACGGCTACCTGCGCGGGGTCCGTCTCGACCGGGTGCGCGACGAGCTCGTGCACGCCGACCCGGCGGGGACGAGCATCGCCGACGTCGCCCGGCAGTGGGGGTTCGCCCACGCTGGTCGGTTCTCGGCGGCCTACCTCGAACGCCACGGCGAGTACCCCCGGGACACGATGCGGCGGGCGTGACACCCCGACGGCCATGATGGGTGCGTGCTCGACGACGACACCCACCGCCACCGACTGGACGCGGTCCTGCGCGCCGTCGGGAGCTCGGACGCCCAGGCCGAACGGCTGCTGGGCGGATCCGTGAACCACACCTACCGGGTGCGGCGAGCGGTCGGTGCCGACGTCGTCGTGCGGTTCCCCGTCGACCCCCTGCGCTCGGACGAGTTCCCCGTCGAGGCGTGGGCCGCGCGAGCGGCTGCCGCAGCGGGCATCGCCGTCGCTCGGCCCGTCGACCACGGCGTCCAGGACGGCGTCCCGTTCATCGTGTCCGAGTACGTCGAACCCGACCCGCGGCCGGTCGATCACCCCTGGACGTGGCTCGGCTCGTTCGCCCGCACCGTCGCCTCGATCGACCTGGGCGCGGCGCCGGCGTCGCTGTTCACCCGCTTCGGCACCGACCTGGCTCGGGCGTGGTCGGCGCACCTGGCCTACAACAGCGCAGCGCTCGTCGCGGACGATCCACTCCGCCTGGACGGCGCCTACAACTCGGCCGGCGCGCTCCGGAGGCACTTCGAGCGGCTGGCCGCGGAGCACTTCGCGTTCGGACTCGCACACGGTGACCTGGCACCGCGGAACCTGATCGCACGGGGACCGGGTCGTGCGCCCGTGCTCATCGACTGGGGCGCTGCCGAGACCGGTCCGTCACCGTGGACCGACGCTCGTCGGGTGTTCGAGTGGGCGTTCGTCGACGAGGCGATCTCGTTGGCCGAGTACGACGAGTTCACCGCTGCCGCCGGGCTGGCCACTCCGGCTGACCACGCGATCCTGGCGTCGCTCACCGCGCTGCACCTCGTCGACGTGACCCGGTGGGCGCGGGAGCAACGGCCGGACCTGTACGCCGAGTACGTCGACCGGTGCCGGGTCGGTCTCGAGCGCGTCGAGCGCGCTTCGGGGGAGTGAGCGGCGAGCGAACGCGGCGGCTCGGGGCCTCGGTGACGCTACGCGGCCGTCGCCGTCACGCCCGTGCGCGCAGGAACGCCACCTGCCGTTCCCAGTGCCGGAAGCCGCCACCCTCGTGCCCGTTGTACGGGTAGACCTCGATCTGACGGTCGGCCAGCGCGTACGTGTCGTCCGCCCCGAGTGCGTTGAAGGCGGCGAAGGTCGTGCGCGGCGGCACGACGTCGTCCATCAGGGCCACGGAGAACAGCGCCGGGGCGGTGATGCCGGCGGCGTGGTTCACCCCGTCGAAGTACGCCGCGGTGTCCCACACCGTGTCGGCTGCGTCGCGGTGCACGGACAGGTAGGTCGCGAGCTCCAGGTACGGGCCCCCGACGGCGATGTCGGTGCCGCCCTCCCAGTCGCACAGGAACGCGACGTCGGGCAGCACCGCGGTGATCGGTCCGACGTGGGCCTCGACCAGGGCAGCTGCGGCGATGGCGATGCCCCCGCCCTGGCTGCCGCCGGTCAGGGCGATGCGTGACGGGTCGACACCGGGCAGCGTCCGCACGGCATCCACCAGGCGGACGGCGTCGGTGTACACCCGGCGGTAGTAGTGGTCGGCGGGGGAGCCGATGCCGCTCGTCATCCACCCGCTCGCGTGCGGTCCGGAGCCGTGCGGGTCGGGGGTGTCGCCGCCGGCCCACCCGCTGCCCTGGCCACGGGTGTCCATGACGACGTGCACGTACCCGGCGAGGGCCCAGTGCACGCGTTCGCCGGGGCGCCCGCGGCCGCCGCCGTAGCCGAGGAACTCGACCACGACGGGCAGCGCCGTGTCACGACCGGCCAGCGGTCGCGAGACCCAGGCGCGCACCGGATCGCCGGCGAACCCCGGGAACGTCAGGTCCTCGACGACGAGTCCGGTCACCGGGGTGTCGGCCGGAGCGAGGACGGCAGCCGTCTCCGCTCCGGCCGCCCGGGCCGCGGTGATCGTGTCCGCCCAGAACGCGTCGAAGTCGGCCGGTCGCCGGACCTCGGGCCGGTGCCGACGGAGTTCGTCGAGCGGGAGGTCGGTGCGTGCCATGG
Organism: Curtobacterium sp. 18060; assembly: GCF_902706105.1. NCBI lineage: Bacteria > Bacillati > Actinomycetota > Actinomycetes > Micrococcales > Microbacteriaceae > Curtobacterium > Curtobacterium sp. 18060. The sequence continues at coordinate 27,714 of NZ_CACSJV010000025.1, forward strand.
GTCTCCTCGGTCAGCGCGCCGCGGCGCGGTACTGCTCGAGCACCTCGGGGTGCGGGTCCGCCGGCACGGTCGTCGTCGCGATGTCCCACGACGGCAGCGCGCCGGTCAACGCCCAGGCTGCCTGACGCGCGGCCCCGGACGCCACGTACTCGCCGGGCTCCGGGATCAGCACGTCGCGCCCGAACACCTGCGCCGCGACGGTCCGGACGGCCTCGTTCCGCGCGGCCCCGCCGATGAGCAGCAGTCGCGACACGGTCACACCGGTGCCCTCGACCGCGGCGAGTCCGTCGGCCAGGGCACAGAGCATGCCCTCCACCGCGGCGCGCGCCAGGTGCGGTCGGTCGGTCGTGCCCGGGGTCATCCCGAGCAGTGACGCGGTCGCGTCCGGCCGGTTGGGCGTGCGCTCGCCGACGAAGTACGGCACCAGCACGAGGCCGTCGGCCCCGGCCGGCGCCTGCAGCGCCAGCTCGCCGAGCGCGTCGTGGTCCACGCCGAGCAGGCCGCCGATCACCTCGAGCACGCGGGCTGCGTTGAGCGTCGTGACGATCGGGAGGCGCGACCCGGTCCCGTCGGCGAAGCCCGCCACGGTCCCGCTCGGGTCCAGGACCTCGGTCGCGGTGACGCCGAAGACGGTCCCGCTGGTCCCCAGGGACACCGCGATGTCCCCGGGAGCGAGCCCGAGTCCGAGCGCCGCACCGGCATTGTCGCCGAGTCCGGCCGCCACGACCAGTCCGGCCGGTGCGACCGCGCCGTTCGGCAGTGCCACATCGACGTCGAGTGTCCCCATCGCCTCGTCGTGGGCGACCACGCGCGGCACGACGACCGTGTCCGCGGTCGGCTCGGAGCCGGCGACGCGCATCGGGCGGCCGAGCGCGAGTTCGAACAGCTCCGGGTCGTACTCCCGGCGCACCGGGTCCCAGTAGGCGGTGCCGCTGGCGTCCGAGGCGTCGGTGGCGAGTGCGTCGAGGTCGGGGCCGAGCGGACTCTCGTCGGCCGGGCCGTACCCGCGCAGCCGCCACGACAACCAGTCGTGGGGGAGCGCGACGGCTGCGACGCGGCCGGTGTTGTCCGGCTCGGCGTCGCGGAGCCACCGCAGCTTGGTACCGGTGAACGATGCCACCGGGACCAGTCCCGTCCGGGCGACCCAGGCCTCCCGTCCGATCTCCTCGACCATCTGCGCGGCCGCATCCGCACTGCGCACGTCGTTCCAGAGCAGGGCGTCGCGGACCACGTGACCGTCGGCGTCGAGCGCGACCATGCCGTGCTGCTGCCCGGCGATCGCGACGGCGCCGACGTCGGTGAGCCCGCCGGCGTCCGCGACCGCGGTGCCGAGGGCGTCCCACCAGTGGCGGGGATCGACGGACGTGCCGTCCGGGTGGGCGGCGCGTCCCTCACGGACGACGGCACCCGTCGCCGCGTCGCGGATCGCGACCTTGCAGGACTGGGTCGACGAGTCGACGCCGGCGACGAGCTGTGTCATCCCCGCAGCCTGTCAGCGCGCGCCGAGCAGGTGCTCGATGGCGAGCTGCTGCAGTCGGACGAAGCCGAAGCCCTTGCCGCCAAAGTACGCGTCGGCGTCGAAGTCCTCGTAGGCCGAGCGGTCGGACAGGAAGGCGTCGTAGGACTCGCCGTCGTTCAGGGTCGGCGTGCTGAGCTCCCCGACCTTCGAGGCCTCGAGCGCGGCCTGCACCTCGGGGTCGGCGCGGAAGGCCTGCGCGCGCTCCTTGAGGAGCAGGTACATGCGCATGTTCGCGGCCGCCGAGTCCCAGACGCCCGTGATGTCCTCGGTGCGGCTCGGCTTGTAGTCGAAGTGGCGCGGGCCGTCATAGGCCTGGCCGCCCTGCGGCGAACCGTGCTCGAGCAGGTCGACGAGCGAGAACGCGTTCTGCAGGTCGCCGTGGCCGAACACCAGGTCCTGGTCGTACTTGATGCCGCGCTGACCGTTGAGGTCGATGTGGAAGAGCTTGCCCTGGTAGAGCGCCTGGGCGATGCCGGCCGTGAAGTTCAGGCCCGCCATCTGCTCGTGGCCGACCTCGGGGTTGATGCCGAACAGCTCGGGGCGCTCGAGGGTCTCGGTGAAGGCGATCGCGTGGCCGAGGGTCGGCAGCAGGATGTCGCCGCGGGGCTCGTTCGGCTTCGGCTCGATGGCGAAGCGGATGCCGTAGCCCTTGTCGGTGACGTAGTCGGCGAGCAGGTTGACGGCCTCGCGGTAGCGCTCGAGCGCGGCCTGCACGTCCTTCGCGCTGTCGTACTCGGAGCCTTCGCGGCCGCCCCACATCACGAACGTCGACGCACCGAGCTCGGCGGCGAGGTCGATGTTGCGCAGGACCTTGCGGAGCGCGAAGCGGCGGACCTGCCGGTCGTTCGAGGTGAAGCCGCCGTCCTTGAACACGGGCGCGGAGAACAGGTTCGTCGTCACCATCGGCACGATGAGGCCGGTGGAGTCGAGCGCACCCTTGAGGCGGTCGATCTGCGTCTGCCGCTCGGCGTCGGTCGAGCCGAACGCGAACAGGTCGTCGTCGTGGAAGGTCAGGCCGTAGGCGCCGAGCTCGTCGAGCTTCTCGACCGCCTCGACCACGTCGAGGGCCGGACGGGTCGGCCCGCCGAAGGGGTCGGAGCCGTTGTAGCCGATGGTCCAGAGACCGAAGGAGAACTTGTCTGCACGGGTGGGCGTCGTTGCCATGGTGGTCACCGTTCGTCGTCGAAACAAAATGTTGCCGCGCCCAACATAAGCGGTAGTGTTGGCTGTGGCAAGGACGTGATCGCAAAGGAGCGAGCGGATGGCAAGTGTTTCGACGGCGCAGCAACGACTGCGGATCGCCATGGTGGGGCACGGCTTCATGGGAGCCGCACACTCACAGGCGTGGCGGACCGCCCCCAGGTTCTTCGATCTCGGGGTCGAACCCGAGATGGCGGTGATCGTCGGGCGCGACCCGGAACGCACCGAGGCCGCTCGCGTGCAGTACGGCTGGCAGTCCGCGTCGACCGACTGGCGCGCCGTCGTGGCCGACCCGGACATCGACGTCGTCGACATCGTGTCGCCCGGGTCGTCGCACGTCGAGATCGCGATCGCCGCGCTCGAGGCCGGCAAGCACGTCCTGTGCGAGAAGCCGCTCGCCAACACCGTCGAACAGGCCGAGGCGATGACCGCCGCTGCCGTAGCCGCCCGGGCGCACGGGGTCCGCGCCATGGTCGGGTTCAGCTACCGCCGGGTGCCGGCCATCGCCTTCGCCCGACAGCTCGTGCAGGACGGCCGGATCGGCACCGTGCGCCAGGTCCGCGCGCTCTACCTGCAGGACTGGCTCGCCGACGAGGACGGCCCGATGACCTGGCGCCTCGACAAGGAGCTCGCCGGTTCCGGTGCGCTCGGCGACATCGGCGCGCACGCGATCGACCTCGTCGAGCACGTCACCGGCGCCGAGCTCACCCGGGTGTCGGGTCTGCTCGAGACCTTCGTGACCGAGCGCCCCCTGCTCGCCGACGGCGTCGGACTCTCCGGCACGGCGTCGAGCGAGCGCGGGCAGGTCACCGTCGACGATGCCGCGTTCTTCACCGCCCGACTCGGCGGCGGTGCGGCCGACGGCGCGATCGGCACGTTCGAGGCCACGCGCTACGCCACCGGCCGGAAGAACGGCCTGACGCTCGAGATCAGCGGGTCCGAAGGCGCGATCCAGTTCGACCTCGAGTCCATGAACGAACTGCGGTTGTACGAGTCGTCGGCACCCGCGGGAGAGCAGGGCTTCCGCCGCATCCTGGTCACCGAACCCGAGCACCCCTACATGGCGGCGTGGTGGCCGACCGGACACCTCATCGGGTACGAGCACACCTTCAGCCACCAGGTGAAGGACTTCGTCGAAGCGATCGTGGCCGGCACCGACCCGTCGCCCTCGTTCGAGGACGGCCTGCACGTGCAGCGCGTGCTCGACGCCGTCGAACGCAGCGCCGCCGACGGCAGCAGCTGGACGGTGACCGCGTGACCGCCGCCGACGGCACACGCCAGGCGCTCGTCGTCCGCGGGGGCTGGGACGGCCACCAGCCCGTCGAGACCACCGACCTGTTCGTCCCGTTCCTGCGCGACAACGGGTTCGCGGTCCGGGTGTCGGACTCGACGGCCGTCTACGCCGACGAGTCCGTCATGGCCGAGGTCGACCTGATCGTGCAGGTCGTCACCATGTCGACCATCGCCGACGACGAGTTCGCCGGGCTGCAGCGCGCGGTGCTGGACGGCGCCGGACTGGCCGGCTGGCACGGAGGCATCGCGGACGCGTTCCGGAACACCGCCGACTACCTGCACATGGTCGGCGGCCAGTTCGCCCACCACGCCGGCAAGCACCCCGACGAGCGCGTCGGGGAGCAGTCCGACAACTACATCCCGTACACGGTGCACCTCACCGACCTCGGACGATCGCACCCGATCACGCAGGGCATCGAGGACTTCGACCTCGTCACCGAGCAGTACTGGGTGCTGTCCGACGAGTACAACGACGTCCTCGCGACCACCACGCAGGAAGCGCGCGACTTCGACGCCTGGAACCGTCCGGTCACCGCCCCGGCGATCTGGACTCGGCAGTGGGGCGAGGGCCGCGTGTTCGTCTCCGCGCCCGGGCACCGCCTCGAGGTCGTCGAGTCGCAGCCACTCCGCACCATCATCGAGAGGGGCCTCCTGTGGGCAGCACGGTGAACGAACCCGTCCTCCGCGTCGGGGTGGTCGGCGTCGGCGTGATCAGCCAGCAGTACTTCGAACACTTCCCGGCCCTGCCCGGCCTGTCGCTCGTCGCGGTCGCCGACCTCGACGTCGACCGGGCGCGGACGGTCGGCGCCGCACAGGGCGTGCGCGGGACGAGCGTCGACGAGCTGCTCGCGGCCGACGACGTCGACGTGGTGCTCAACCTGACGATCCCCGCCGCCCACGCCGACGTCGCGACCCGGGCGCTCGCCGCGGGCAAGCACGTCTACGGCGAGAAGCCCCTGGCGATGTCCACAGCCGAGGCCGAACCGGTGCTCGAGGCCGCCCGGGCCGCGGGCCTGCGGGTCGGCAGCGCCCCGGACACCGTCCTCGGCACCGGGATCCAGACCGCGCGGGCCGCCCTCGACGACGGCCTGATCGGCACACCGGTCGGCGCAGCCGTCGCCTGGAGCGCCCCCGGCCACGAGCTCTGGCACCCGGCGCCCGCGTTCTACTACCAGCCCGGTGGCGGTCCGCTGCTCGACATGGGCCCCTACTACCTGACCAGCCTCGTCACGTTCTTCGGACCGGTCGTCCGGGTGAACGGCAGCGCCACCCGCTCCACCCGTGAGCGGACCGTCGCGACCGGACCGAACGCCGGCACCGCGATCCCGGTCGACATCGACACCCACGTGGTCGCGATCCTCGAGCACGAGAACGGCGTCGTCTCGACCGTCACGGTCTCGTTCGAGGTCTGGGCCACCCGCGCACCGCTCTTCGAGGTGTACGGCACGGCAGGCACCCTCGGCGTGCCGGACCCGAACCGGTTCTCGGACCCCGTGTCGATCGCCACGGCGGACGACCGTGAGTGGCGCGAGCTGCCGGTCTCCGCCGGGTACGCCGACGCCGGCCGTGGGTACGGGCTCGCCGACCTGGCGCACGCGATCGCCACGGACCGTCCGCACCGGGCCTCCGGCGACCTCGCGTTCCACGTGCTCGAGGTCATGGAGGCCGTCTCGGCCGCGGCCCGCGACCACGCGGTCGTCGAGGTGCACTCGCGCGTCGACCGCCCCGCCACCGTCCCCGCCGGGTCCGTTCCCGGGTCGTGGTGACGGACCTCGACCACAGCACGCACCTCGACCACAGCACGCACCTCGACCACAGCACGCACCTCGACCACAGCACGGACCCCGACCACCGCACGGAAGGACGACGACGATGACGACGACGGACGCGAGCGACCAGGCGGAGCCGACCCGGGCCTCCCGGCCGGTCACGCTGTTCACCGGACAGTGGGCCGACCTGCCCTTCGAAGAGGTCGCCCGGCTCGCCGGCGACTGGGGGTACGACGGACTCGAGATCGCCTGCTGGGGCGACCACCTGGACGTTCGGCGCGCCGCAACGGACCCGGCGTACGTCGCCGAGCGCAAGGCGATCCTGGAACGCAACGGGCTGCAGGTCTGGACGATCGCGAACCACCTGGTCGGCCAGGCCGTGTGCGACGACCCCATCGACCAGCGGCACGAGGACATCCTGCCGCCGCACGTCTGGGGCGACGGCGAGGCCGAAGGTGTCCGACAGCGTGCCGCCGAGGAACTGCAGTGGACCGCCCGCGCCGCAGCGGCACTCGGGGTCGACACCGTCACCGGGTTCTCCGGGTCGTCGATCTGGAAGACCGTCGCGGGGTTCCCGCCGGTCCCGCCGAGCATGATCGACGCCGGGTACCAGGACTTCCACGACCGGTGGTCGCCGATCATCGACGTATTCGAGGAGGTCGGGGTCTGCTTCGCACTCGAGGTGCACCCGTCCGAGATCGCCTACGACTACTGGACCGCCAAGCGCACGCTCGAGCTCTTCGCGGACCGGCCGGCGTTCGGGTTCAACTTCGACCCCTCGCACTTCGTCTGGCAGGACCTCGACCCCGCAGCGTTCCTGCTCGACTTCGCCGACCGGGTGTACCACGTGCACTGCAAGGAGTCGGTGAAGCAGCTCGACGGGCGCAACGGCCGGCTCGGCTCGCACCTGCAGTGGGGCGACCCGCGCCGCGGCTGGGACTTCGTGACCGCCGGACACGGTGACGTGCCGTGGGAGCGCGTGTTCCGCGTGCTGAACCACATCGGGTACACCGGCCCGACCAGCGTCGAGTGGGAGGACGCCGGCATGGACCGACTCGTCGGAGGACCCGAAGCGCTGGCGTTCGTGCGGCAGCTCGGCACGATCGCGCCGCCGGAGGCCCCGTTCGACGCCGCGTTCTCGCGTTCGCGGTGACCGGCGGTTCCGGGCGTACCTGCCGGATCCGGGCGTACCTGGTCCTTCGTTTCGACCAGGTGTGCCCGATCCCGCTTCCCATCGCGGGCGTTCTGGGAAGGACCGAACACGCGAGGATGGGCCAGCACACACGGAGCACGACCGAGAGGACCCGATGGCTCGCCTGACAGCGGCACCCGTCGTCGCGCAGACCCCGACACGCGGCAACGCTGCGCGCGTCCTCCGCCTGGTGCACGAGGACGGTCCCATCACCCGCGCCGAGATCACCCGACGCACCGGACTCAACCGGTCGACCACGCTCACGCTCGTCGGTGAACTGGTGGAGCGCGGACTCGTGCACGAGGACGTCCCTGCAACGGGCAGCACGAGCGCCGGTGTCGCGGGCAGTCCGAGCCCTGGCGTCGGCCGTCCGAGCCCCGTCGTCCGTGCCGCCGCCGAGGTGGTCGCCGTCGCCGTCACGGTCGAGGTGGACGCCGTCACCGTCGCGTTGGTCGGGCTCGACGGCAGCGTGCGCGACCGTGCGGTGGCGTCGAGTCGCTCGGCCCCGACCGCTGCCCAGGCAGTCGAGACCATCGCCGGACTCCTGGACGGCCTGGTCGCCGGCAACGCCGCACCCGCCCGGATCGCCGGCATCGGCGTCGCCGTGCCCGGGACCGTACGGGTCGAGGACGGCGTGGTCCGCTCCGCGCCCCACCTGGGCTGGCACGACGAACCGATCGCCCGTCCCCTCGCCGAGCGCACCGGCCTGCCGGTCCGTGCGACGAACGACGCGAACTCCGGTGCCTGGGCGGAGCGCCTGTACGGCAGTGGCCGCGGAGTCGACGACCTGATCTACCTCAACGGCGGCGCGAGCGGTATCGGCGGTGGTGTCATCAGTGCCGCCCGACCCCTCAGCGGCGCGGACGGCTACGCCGGTGAGCTCGGCCACACCTTCGTCGCAGCCAACGGAGTCCGTTGCCACTGCGGAGCCGTCGGGTGCCTCGAGACCGAGGCCTCGCGGGACGCGCTCGTCGCGGCGGCCGGCGTCGCCCCGGACGACCCGTCCGCGCTCGCCGTGGTGCTCGCGCAACGCCGGCCGGAGGTCGAGCGGGTGGTCGACCGCCAGGTCACCGCTCTCGCGACCGCACTCCGCAACGCGATCCACACCGTCAACCCCGAGGTGGTCGTCCTCGGCGGGTTCCTCGGGGTGCTGCTCGAGCACGTCGGCGACCGCATCGAGGTCGAGGTCCGCGCCCAGTCGATGGCCGCCGTGACCGAACGGCTGCGGATCGCTCCGGCGGCGCTCGGTGCCGACGTGCTGCTCCGCGGTGCCGCCGAACTCGGGTTCCGCGACCTGCTGCGCGACCCGACGGCAGCCCGGCTCGTCCCGAGGCCAGCTCCAGCCGACTCCACGACCACCCACACGCCCGACCGCTCCACCACCCGCACGCCCGACCGCTCCACCACCCCCACGTCCGACCGCGACGCCGCGGCCGAGGAAGCGAGAACCCCATGACCTCCATCCAGCGCCAGCGCACCAGCGTGTTGCTCGGGACCCAGGACCTGACCGTCGAGGACCGCCCCGTGCCCGAGGTCGAACCGGGCGACGTACTCGTCCGGGTCGCCGCGGTCGGGGTGTGCGGCTCCGACGTGCACTACTACCGCCACGGCCGCATCGGGGACTTCGTCGTCGAGGAGCCCCTCGTCCTCGGCCACGAGCTGTCCGGCACGATCACCGCCGTCGGGGCGGGCGTCGACCCCGCCCGCGTCGGGGAGCGCGTCGCCGTCGAACCGCAGCGCCCGTGCCACCGCTGTGCGCAGTGCCTGGCCGGCCGCTACAACCTCTGCCCGCACATGCGCTTCTACGCGACCCCGCCGGTCGACGGTGCCTTCGCCGAGTTCGTCACGATCGAGGCCGAGTTCGCCCACGTCCTGCCCGACTCCGTCTCGTTCGAGGCCGGTGCCCTGCTCGAACCGCTGTCCGTCGGGATCGCCGCGGTCCGCAAGGCCGGCATCGTCCCCGGCTCCTCGGTGCTCATCGCCGGTGCCGGTCCGATCGGGATCATCTGCGCCCAGGCCGCGCGGGCCTTCGGCGCCACCCGGATCGTCATCAGTGACCTGGTCCCCGAGCGCCGGGAGCGTGCGTTGCAGTACGGCGCCACCGAGGTCGTCGACCCGACCGTGGTGTCCGTCGCCTCGGACATCGCACCGGTCGACGCGTTCATCGACGCCAGTGGTGCTCCCCGAGCCGTCTCCGACGGCATCAAGGCCGTCGGACCGGCCGGTGCCGCGGTGCTCGTCGGGCTCGGCAACTCCGAGATGACCCTGCCCGTCGAGCACATCCAGAACCTCGAGGTCACGGTCACCGGGATCTTCCGCTACACCGGCACGTGGCCGGTCGCGATCGGCCTGGTCGCCTCTGGACAGATCGACCTCGACTCGCTCGTGACGGGTCGGTTCGGCCTCGACGAGGTCCGGCAGGCACTCGAGAGCGACACCGACCCGGAGTCCCTCAAGTCGGTCGTCTACCCCGGCGGCGTCCCCGCCTGAGCGCGCACGGTGCTCGGTTCGCTGCCCCGCGCCGCGTTGCGTGCCCCGTGCGGGGTTGCAACCGGGCACGGTGCGCGGAAGCTCGCACGGGGTGACGGCGCGCGCACGGTGCGGACGGGAGGCCCGTGGCCAGGCCGCCACGGGCCTCCCGTCCGGCTGGCGGCTGGCGCACGGTGCGAGGTTCGTCGTTGTGTCCACGGTCGTCGGCATGGTGTCGCCCTGTGGGCGGGCACGGTGCGCGGAAGCTCGCACGGGGTGACGGCGCGCGCACGGTGCGGACGGGAGGCCCGTGGCCAGGCCGCCACGCGCCTTCCGACCGGCACGTGACCCGGAACGGGGCCACCGGTGCGTCACCGGGACGCGCTACGGTTCGCGCATGACCGCTTCACCGGCCGCCGTCGTGCCGCAGCGCACCGACCGGCGCGCGCTCGTGTCCTGGGCGCTGTGGGACTGGGGGTCCGCGGCGTTCAACGCCGTCGTCACCACGTTCGTGTTCAGCACGTACCTGGCCAGCCGGGCGTTCGTCGACCCGGCGAAGGTGGCCGACACGTCCGCCGCGGGCACGGCGTTGGTGGAACGCGAACTCGCCCACAACGCCGCGGTGGTCTCCACGGCCCTGACGATCGCCGGCATCGTCGTCGCGCTCGTGGCACCCGCGATCGGTCGCCTGGCGGACTCGTCGGGGCACCGCCGCCGGTCCGTGCTCATCGCCACGATCGGCATCGTGCTGTCCATCGGCGGCATGGTCTTCGTCGCACCGAGCCAGCCGTACCTCGTTCTCGGGGCGGCGCTGCTCGGCATCGGCACGGTCGCGTACGAGATCGCGAGCGTGGGCTACAACGCCATGATCGGGCAGGTCGCGTCGGGGGAGCGCACCGGACGGGTGTCCGCGATCGGGTGGGCCGCCGGGTACTTCGGCGGCATCGTGCTGCTCGTGCTGCTGCTCGTGCTCTGCATCCAGGACTTCCGCGGCGACGGCGTCGTCGGCGGACTCCTGCAGCTGCCGGCCACCGTCGCGACCGGGCAGTGGGACGTCCGCGTCGCCATCGGCATCGCCGCCGTGTGGCTCGCGGTCAGCTCGATCCCGCTCTTCGTCGTCGTGCCCGAGGCCGCGCCCGACCACCGGCACACCGGCGGCGTGTTCGGTGCCTACCGCGACCTGGGTCGGGACATCGCCCGGCTCTGGCGCGAACGGCGGAACGTGCTCGCGTTCCTGGTCGCCAGCGCGGTGTTCCGCGACGGTGTCGGCGCGGTGTTCACCTTCGGCGGGATCATCGCGGCGCAGGTGTTCGGGTTCAGCGCCTCGCAGGTCATCCTGTTCGCCATCGCCGCGAACGTCGTCGCCGGCGTCGCCACCTTCGTGTCCGGACGGCTCGACGACCGCTTCGGCTCGCGCGCGCTCATCATGGTGTCGCTGATCGGCCTCGCTGCCTGCGGGCTCGGCGTCCTGGCGGTCGGCAGTCGGACGGAGTGGTTCTGGGTGCTGGGGCTGACCCTGGCGTTGTTCGTCGGACCGGTGCAGTCGTCGTCGCGGGCGTACCTGGCGCGGCTGGCGACCCCCGGCCGCGAGGGCGAGCTCTTCGGCCTCTACGCCACCACCGGCCGGGCGGCGTCGTTCCTGGCGCCGGCGCTGTTCGGTGTCGCGGTGACGGTCGGCGGCTCGACGCGCTTCGGGATCCTCGGGATCGTGGTGGTGCTCGTCGTGGGGCTGGTGCTCATGGCGTTCGTGAAGCCCGAGCCGCGGGTGACGTTCCGCGCGTAGGTGTTCGGGTGTAGCTGGTCGTTTCGGGCGTAGCTGGTCGTTTGTTCCGTCCAGGTATGCCCGATCCCGCTTTCCATCCCGAGGTCGATGGGAAGGAACGTCCCCGGTGCGGTTGTGCGCACGGTTCTGCACAGGGCCGCGGTTCCAGCGGACTCCGCAGCGCGGGTGCGCCAGGATGGACCCATGACCGACCAGCGCATCGCCGTCGTCGTCCTCGCCGCCGGGCAGGGCACGCGCATGAAGTCGTCCACCCCCAAGGTGCTGCACCGGCTCGCCGGGCTGCCGCTCATCGCGCACGTCCTGCGGACGGCGTCGTCCCTCGGGCCGGAGCACGTCGCAGTGGTCGTGCGGCACGAGCGTGACCTGGTCGCAGCGGAGATCACCGAGCGTGCGCCCGACGCCATCATCGTCGACCAGGACGACGTCCCCGGCACCGGCCGTGCGGTCGAGGTCGCGGTCCAGGCGCTCCCCGCGGACTTCGACGGAGCCGTCGTGGTGCTCTCCGGCGACGTCCCGTTGCTCGACGCGGCGTCGCTCCGCCTGCTCGTCGACGCCCACGCCGGCGGGGGAAACGGCGCGACCTTCGTCAGTGCGATCGCCCCGGACCCGACCGGCCTCGGACGGATCGTGCGGGATGCTGACGGCGCGTTCGTCGGTGTCGTCGAGCACAAGGACGCGACAGCCGAACAGCTGGCCATCGCCGAGGCGAACGCGGGCATCTACGCGTTCGACGTGACGCGCCTCCGGGCGGTCCTGCCGTCGCTCACCACGGCGAACGCGCAGGGCGAGAAATACATCACCGACGCCCCCGCGCTGATCAGTGCGCGAGGCGGGCGCATCGACGTCGTCACGCTCACCGACCCGTGGCTCGTCGCCGGCATCAACGACCGCGCGCAGCTGTCCGACGCCGCCCGCGAGCTCAACGCCCGCATCGTCCGCCGACACCAGCTCGCCGGCGTCACCGTGCAGGACCCGGCCACCACCTGGATCGACCTCGACGTCTCGATCGAAGCGGATGCCGAGGTCCTGCCCGGCACCCAGCTCCTCGGCGCGACCGCCATCGCCGCCGGTGCCGTCGTCGGGCCGGACACCACGCTGCGCGACACCGAGGTGGGCGCCGGCGCGACGGTGAACCGGGTCGACGCCACCCTCGCGGTCATCGGTGACGGTGCCTCGGTAGGGCCGTTCGCGTACCTGCGTCCGGGCACGATCCTGGGCGACCAGGGCAAGATCGGCACCTTCGTCGAGACGAAGAACGCGAAGATCGGGCGCGGCAGCAAGGTCCCGCACCTGTCGTACATCGGCGACGCCGAGGTGGGCGAGGACTCGAACATCGGTGCGAACACGATCACCGCGAACTACGACGGCGTGCACAAGCACCGCACCGAGGTCGGCTCGCACGTTCGTACAGGCTCGCACAACGTGTTCGTCGCCCCGGTTAGGATTGGTGACGGTGCGTACACGGGTGCCGGAACGACGGTCCGCAAGGACGTCCCGGCCGGATCGCTCGCGATCAGCTACGCCCCACAGCGCAACACCGACGGATGGGTCGAGGAACACCGACCCGGCACACCGGCGGCCGAGGCTGCTCGGCACGCGAACGGCGAATAGATCCTGGCGACCACCGGTCGTCGACATCGACCCCACACGGGTCAGGGAGTGAGCACCGCACTTGTCCGGAATCAAGACAACCGGCCAGAAACGACTCGTCCTCGTCTCGGGGCGAGCACACCCGGCGCTCTCCGCCGAGATCGCAGAGGAACTCGGTGTCGACTTGGTCCCCACCGATGCCCGGACCTTCGCGAACGGTGAGCTGTACGTCCGGTTCGACGAGTCGGTCCGCGGGTGCGACGCGTTCGTCATCCAGTCGCACACGGCGCCGATCAACGAGTGGCTCATGGAGCAGCTCATCATCGTCGACGCGCTGAAGCGGGCCTCGGCCAAGCGCATCACCGTCGTCGCGCCGTTCTACCCGTACGCCCGTCAGGACAAGAAGGGCCGCGGCCGCGAGCCGATCTCGGCCCGCCTGGTCGCCGACCTGTTCAAGGCCGCGGGCGCGCACCGCATCATGAGCGTCGACCTGCACGCCGCCCAGATCCAGGGCTTCTTCGACGGCCCGGTGGACCACCTCTTCGCCATGCCGGTGCTGCTCGAGCACTTCCGCGAGATCCTCGACCCGTCGATGCTGACGGTCGTTTCGCCCGACATGGGGCGCGTCCGCGTCGCCGACATCTGGTCCGAGAAGCTCGGTGCACCCCTCGCCATCATCCACAAGCGTCGCGACCCGCTGGTCCCGAACCAGGTCACGGTCCACGAGATCGTCGGCGACGTCTCCGGCCGCTGGTGCCTGCTCGTCGACGACCTGATCGACACCGGGCGCACGATCGCCAAGGCAGCTGAGGCGTTGAAGGCTGCCGGCGCGATCGGCGTCGTCGTCGCCGCGACCCACGCAGTGTTCTCCGACCCGGCCACCGAGCTCCTGCAGAGCGAGTTCATCGACCGTGTCGTCGTCACCGACACCCTGCCGGTGCCCGTCGAGAAGCGCTGGGACCGTCTCGAGATCCTGCCGATCGCCCCGCTCCTGGCCCGCGCCATCCACGAGGTCTTCGACGACGGGTCCGTCACGTCGATGTTCGACGGCGCAGCGTAGCGGAGCCGTCGAACCATGGGCGCAGCCGACGGCGGCTCACCGTCTCGTCGACGTGACGTGTCTGCGGACCGTTGGTGACCCATCCCGCGCGTGACGCCCTCGCGGCCCGGCTCCGGGCCGCGGGGAGCGTCTTCGCCGAGGACGAAGCCGACCTGCTCCTCGAAGCAGGCGACGGTGAACCCGTCCGGCTGCGTTCCCTGGTCCAGCGTCGCCTCGCCGGTGAGCCGCTCGAGTACGTCCTCGGCTGGGCCGCCTTCGACGGACACCGCATCCGGGTGACACCTGGGGTGTTCGTCCCGCGTGCCCGGACGACCGTCGTCGTCGAGCAGGCTGCTCGCCGGTTGCAGCGCTACGACCGCGTGGTCGACCTGTGCTGCGGCGCCGGTGCGATCTCGGTGGCGTTGTTCGGCCGGGTCGGCGCGCTCGACCTCGTGGCCACGGACATCGACCCGGATGCCGTCGACGTCGCGGCCGAGAACATCGGCGACCGCGGGATCGTCGTCGCCGGCGACCTGTTCGCGCCGCTGCCGGACCGGTTCCGCGGCGCCGTCGACGTCATCGCGGTGAACGCCCCGTACGTCCCGACGGCGTCGATCGCGATGATGCCGGTCGAAGCGCGTGAGCACGAGCACCGCGTGGCCCTCGACGGTGGCGCGGACGGCCTCGACCTGCACCGGCGGATCGCCGCAGGAGCGGGGGAGTGGCTGCGCCCCGGTGGTTCGGTCGTGATCGAGGTGTCGGTGGCGCAGGCAGATGCGTCGGTCGCGGCGTTCGTGTCCGCCGGGTTCACGGCCGTGGTCGAGCAGGACGACGAGGTCGACGGCACCTGCGTCGTCGCGACGCTCCTCGTCTGACCCGACGAGTCTGACCCGACGAGCCCGAGCCGCACGGGCTCGAGCCGCACGAGTTCGACCCGCACGGGCTCGACCGGCACGGGCTCGACCCGCGCGAGTTCGGCCGGCGCCTGGTTCGCCGACCGGTCGCGACACGCCGCTCAGTTCCGTCGAGGTCGCACAGACGGCCGTTCGGACGCTCGACATGCCGAGATCTCGGAACCTCGACGACCAGCGGACGGCGTGCCGCACGGCCCCACCCGACGCCCCCGACCCCGCGCCGGCCAGCGCTACTTCGCGTCGACCGTCACCGACGCCCAGCCTGAAGCCCCGTTCGGCGCGGGCGGCCGCTCGACGCTCGTCTGCACCTCGCCGTCGGCGCTCACGGCACGGACCTCGATCCGGTGCGACCCCGCGGTCGGCGTCCACCGCAGCACCCACTGGCGCCAGGTGTCCGCGGACACCGACTCGGCGAGTTCCGCCTGCTGCCACGCACCCGAGCCGACCCGGACCTGCACGGCCTTCACCCCGGTGTGCGGCTGCCAGGCGACCCCGGCGATGGCGACCTGCTCACCGACGGTCACGGTCGTCCCGTTCCGAGGGGTGTCGATGCGCGACTCGAGCTTCACGGGCCCGCGTTCCGACCATCCGCGCGGCGTCCAGTACCCCTGTGCATCGGCGAAGCGCGTGACCTCCATCTCGGTCACCCACTTCGTCGCCGACACGTACCCGAACAGCCCGGGCACGACCATCCGCGCCGGGAATCCGTGCTCGGTCGGCAGCGGTTCGCCGTTCATGCCGATGGCGAGGAGCGCGTCGGTGCCCTCGTCCTGCAGGACGTCCAACGGCGTCCCGGCGGTGAACCCGTCGATGCTGCGGGACAGCACCATGTCGGCGTCCCCGGTCGGCTTCGCGCGGGCCAGCAGCTCCCGGATCGGGTACCCGAGCCAGAGCGCGTTGCCGATCAGGTCGCCGCCGACCTCGTTGGACACGCAGCTCAGGGTGGCCATGTGCTCTTCGAGCGGCAGGGCCAGCAGCTCGTCCCACGTCAGCGTGACCTCGTTCTCGACGGCGCCGTGGATGCGCAGGCTCCAGTCGCCCGGATCGATGGAGGGGACGCGCAGTGCGGTGTCGATCCGGTAGAAGTCGGCGTTCGGTGTGACGTAGGGCGTGATCCCGTCGACGTCGAGCGAGGCGCCGCCCGGCACGGCCGGTGCGGGTGTCGCCGCCGCGGGCAGGCGCACGGCTCGTCGGGCAGCGGCGACCGCCTGCATCGCGGACGACCCCACCCGGGAGGCGGTGCCCACCACGACCGCGACCGCTGCGGTCGCGACACCCCAGACCAGGAACGCGCGGCGCTCGGTCGAGGCAGGTCGCGGTGACGCCGACGGGACGGCCGCTGCGGCCTCCCAGCGCCGGAGCCGGCGGAGCAGCAGCCGCAGGGTGATCACGGCGGCTGCCACGCCGAACACGGTGGGAGCGCCGTCGAACGTGCCGCTGCCGGAACGGGTGCTCACCGCGATGAGTGCGAGCACGCCGCCGACGGCGAAGACGAGTGCCCCGAAGGGCGGCCGAGCGCGCTCGAGGACCCCGGCCCCGGCGCTGATCGCGGCGACGATGACGGTCATGAGCGCGAACAGTGCGACCTTGTCGCCGGTGCCGAACAGGGCGACCATCAGGTTCTTGGCCCCAGCCGGTGCGAGGTCGATCACGGCGGACCCGACGGCCACCAACGGGCTGCCGGCACCACCGAGGAGCAGCGCGCCGAACTCGGCGATCCCGAGGAAGGCGGCGGCGGCCACGAGACCGACGGCCGCAGCGAGGACCGCGGGCCGGCGGAGCGGGGCTCCGGCCGGGTGTTCGTCCGTCGATGGGTCGTCCGGCGTCGGGACGTCCGTGGTGCGTTCGGTGGTCACCGCCCGAGCGTAGGTCGCCCGGCCGCTCGTCGGCTGTGCGTGCGGTTCCCCGGGCGTTCACCGACCCCGGCCAGCACCTGCCGATCGGGCCGTGCGAGGATCGGGGTGTGCCGAGGCGTCCAGATCCAGTTCCGCGCCCCGGCCGCGCCCGCCGATCCGACCGCACGCCGATGTCGGCTGCACAGCGCCTGTCCACGTTGCGGTGGGTGATCGTGGGCATCTGGGCGGCGCTCCTCACCGCGCGGATCATCGTCGTCGCGACGGCACCTGACGTGGACCTGTCCTGGTTCGGGATCGTCGAGTTCGGTGCGATCGCGCTGGGCGTCACGGTCATCGTGGTCGCGGTCTTCCGTGCCGCTGCGGTACGTCGCCGGCACGCTGACGAGGCCCTCGCGCTCGCCATCCGCCGCATCGACCCCACGGTCTGGCTCGTGCCGGCGGCTCCGACGACCGAACTGCGCGACGCGATCGCCGAGGTCCGGCCGGAGGTGAGCCTCGGTGCCCGTGTGACGTGGGCGTTCGGGGCGACCGAGGCCTCCCTGTGGGAACTCGACGACCGCAAGGCCACACGGTTGCTCGTGGTCCGGTGGAGCCGGGTGGTGCACGTCGGGATCGAGGACGTCCACGGCGACGGTGACCGCGCCGATGCCCGTCGGGCGTGCGCGGTCGCGATCCACTACGTCCGGCCGGACGACACACCGGCGGTCGCGACCTTCTTCGTGCGGACGGCTCCCGGCTCTCGTCGGCTGCTCGGCCGCGGACAGCGGCTGGACCGGCTCGTCGCCGACCTCGCGCGCGAGCGCATCGTCGCCTGAACCGAGCGCATCGTCGCCTGAACCGAGCACATCGTCGTGACCGAGCGCACTGCTGTCGGACGTGGGAAGGGCCCCGCCGATCGGCAGGGCCCTTCGAGGGTGCGGTCGTGCCGCGGTCTAGTGGGTGGACGGTTCCTGGTCGACCTCGCGGCGGTCGTCGTCGGACCACAGCGTGTGGAAGGTGCCGTCCTTGTCGATGCGCTGGTAGGTGTGCGCGCCGAAGAAGTCGCGCTGCCCCTGGAT